>JAJDZI010000050.1 GCA_022824735.1 Nitrospirales bacterium | reverse complement strand
TGGTCTTGTTCGAATCGCCCGCACAGGGCGTCGAGCCCAATTCCCGTGGTCACCGCAAACCCGCCCAGGCAATCCGCAAGCCCCGTTGACTTGGGCGCGATGAAATCCGCGAGTGCATAATTGGCATCGCCTTCCGGTTTTTCGAGTTGCTGGCGAAGGGTATGGAAGGTCGTGACCACCTCAGAGCGCGAGTCATCCTTATAGACTTCAATGTCATCACCCACGCTGTTGGCCGGGAACAATCCATACACCGCCTTGGCCGTGAATAGCCGGTTGTCGAGGATTTCCTTGAGCAACTCCTGAGCGTCGCCGAACAACTCTTTGGCCTTGCTCCCGACAACCGGATCTTCGAAAATCTGCGGGTACCGCCCCTTCAATTCCCACGTATGGAAAAACGGCGACCAGTCGATCATCGGCACCAGGTCGCTTAACGGTTGGTCGTCGATCACCCGTGTTCCCAGGAAACCAGGCGTCGCCCGCTCAGACGCGTGCCAGTCGATCGGAGTCCGCCGGTTCCGCGCTTCTTCCAGCGGCAACAATTTTTTCAGGGTCTTCTTACCTTCATACGCCTCGCGCGACTGCTCCTGTTGCCGCCGAACCTCCTCCACGAACCCCGGCTTTTCGTCCTTGCTCAATAATTTCCGGACGACGTTCACGGCCAACGACGCATCTATCACGTGCACGACGGGCTCGGAATAGCCCGGCGCGATCTTGACGGCCGTGTGGGCTTTGCTCGTGGTGGCGCCGCCGATGAGGAGCGGCACGTCGAAACCCTGGCGAGCCATTTCTTTCGCGTTATACGCCATCTCCTCCAATGACGGGGTGATCAGGCCGCTCAGGCCGATCATATCGACCTGCTCCTCCCTGGCCTTCGTCAAAATCTTGTCGCAGGGCACCATTACCCCAAGATCAATCACCTCGTAGTTGTTGCACCCCAACACCACCCCGACGATGTTTTTTCCGATGTCATGCACGTCGCCCTTGACCGTGGCGAGCAGCACCTTGCCCTGGGATGTACTTCCGGACGATTCTTTTTCCTGCTCCATGAAGGGCAGCAGGTACGCCACGGCTTTTTTCATGACCCGCGCGCTCTTGACGACCTGCGGCAGGAACATTTTACCGGCGCCGAAGAGTTCTCCCACGACGTTCATGCCGTCCATCAGCGGACCTTCGATGATTTTGAGCGGTTTGTCGTATTGCTGCCGGGCCTCTTCCACGTCTTCGTCGATGAACTCCACGATTCCCTTGACCAGCGCATGCGAGAGTCGCGCTTCGACCGTACCTTCCCGCCAGGCATCGGCCTTGACGACTGCCTTGCCTTCCTGTTTCACGGTTTCGGCGAAGTCAACCAACCGCTCGGTCGCGTCCGGTCGCCGGTTCAGCAGGACGTCCTCGACCAGTTCCAGGAGATCCTTGGAGATCTCTTCATACACGCCCAACTGCCCGGCGTTGACGATCGCCATGTCCAGTCCCGCCTTGATCGCGTGATACAGGAACGCCGCGTGCATGGCTTCGCGCACGACGTTGTTCCCGCGAAACGAGAAGGAAATATTGCTCACGCCGCCGCTGGTTTTGCAGTGGGGCAACGTGGCCTTGATTTGCCGAACCGCCTCGATAAAATTGATCGCGTAATCGTTGTGTTCTTCGATCCCCGTAGCAACTGTCAGGATATTCGGGTCGAAAATAATGTCCTGCGGAGGAAACGCGACGTCTTCGGTCAGGATCCTGTACGCCCTCGTGCAAATCTCGACCTTCCGGTCGATGGTATCGGCCTGCCCTGTTTCATCGAACGCCATCACTACCACGGCCGCGCCGTACCGCTTGACCAGCCTGGCCTGTTCCTTGAATTTCTCCTCACCTTCCTTGAGGCTAATGGAATTGACCACGCCCTTGCCCTGCACGCATTGCAGGCCGGCCTCGATCACCGACCATTTCGAGCTGTCGATCATGACCGGGACGCGGCAGATGTCGGGCTCCGACGCGATGAGATTCAGAAATTGCACCATGGCGTTTTCGGAATCCAGCAAGGCTTCGTCCATGTTGACGTCGATCAGTTGCGCGCCTCCTTCCACCTGCTGCCGGGCCACGGCCAAGGCCTCCTCGAACTGATCTTCGCGAACCAACCGGGCGAATTTGGGCGAACCCGTGACGTTCGTCCGCTCCCCGACGTTCACGAAATTCAACTCGGGCCGGACCGTCAGCGGTTCCAACCCGCTCAACCGCGTGGCGTGATCAGGCTCCACCACCGCATGCGGCGGCAGATCATGCACCGCTTGGGCAATCGCGGCAATGTGCTCCGGCGTGCTGCCGCAGCACCCGCCCACGATGTTCAACCACCCGTTCCCGGCAAATTCCCGCAAATCCTCGGCCATGAACTCCGGTGTTTCGTCGAACCCCCCGAAGGCATTCGGCAGACCCGCATTGGGATGGCAACTGATGTACACCGGGGCCAATTTCGAGAGTTCCTCGATATAGGGACGCATTTGCTTGGCCCCCAAGGCACAGTTGATCCCCACGCTGAAAGGATCGGCATCGGCGACGGAATGCCAAAAGGCTTCAATCGTCTGTCCGGAAAGGGTTCGTCCGCTTTGATCGGTGATGGTCACGGACACCATGACCGGGATGGACAGCCCTTGCTCCTGGCGATATTGGTCAATGGCAAAAAACGCCGCCTTCACATTGAGCGTATCGAAAATCGTTTCTACGAGCAGCAGGTCGCTTCCGCCCTCTACCAAACCCCGCACCTGTTCGGCGTAGGCTTGCCGCAACTGTTCAAACGTCACTGCGCGAAACGCCGGGTTGTTCACGTCCGGCGACATGGACGCCGTCCGGTTCGTGGGCCCCATGACTCCGGCCACGAATCTGGACCGCGAAGGATCTTTTTGCATCACCGCATCTGCCGCCTTCCGCGCCACCGAGGCTCCAGCGACGTTCAACTCATAGGCCAAGTGTTCCATTTGATAGTCGGCCATGGAGATCGCAGTGGAGTTGAACGTATTCGTTTCGATCATGTCCGCGCCGGCTTCCAGGTATTCCCTGTGGAGCGAGCCGATCAGGTCCGGTTGGGTCAGTACCAACAGGTCGTTGTTCCCTTTGAGGTCACAGGGATGCGCAGCAAACCGCTCCCCGCGAAAATCCGCTTCCACCAGGTTCTGCTTCTGGATCATCGTGCCCATGGCGCCATCCAACACGATGATTCGCCGGTGAAGCCGGTCCTTCAGTTCCTCGATGCGGGCTGTCGGATTCATGACGTGCTTCTCATCATCAAATGCTTATCGGGCAATACGGCTACGCCCCCTCACCCCGGCCCTCTCCCGGTGGGAGAGGGAGAACAGCGGTGCTCCGGGCGAAAGCAGTGACTATACTGTTCCTGTCTCCGGTGGTCAAAATCGAGACCGGCATATGGGGAGGTCCCTACAAGTATTCCCCCCACCGGCTCGCCTGCGGGCTGCGCCCTTGGCTCTCCGACTCCCCCTCAAGGAGGGAGTGATTGAGGCAGGAGTACGCCCCGTTTCCTTGACTCAACTTCGGTGCGGGGTTAGGATGAATTTTATTGAGTTTCATCGGGTCGATTCATGCCACACCGTTGTTCCCAGCGAATTCCCCTGCTTTTACTCTTGTCTGCCGGCCTGCTGATTGTTCTGCCGGCGCCCCCCCTGCACGCGAAACCTTTTTTCGAGGACGGGTTTCTCGGACTCACGCAACGGGAGGTCCATGCCAAGCTGGGCACACCTCACGCCATCCGCTCGAGAAAATCCGCCCTTCGTGTTTTCAGCTATTATTCGCCCAAGGACTGGAAAAAATACTTCAGCAAGCTCGTGTCTCCTCAGAACGGCGAGGACGTGTATACCTACTCGCGCGACGGGGTTCAGGTTCGCTATTCGTTTGTCTATAAACCGGATTTTCGCGAAGCCGTGGATTTCCCGACGCTCCACGTCAAACGGGTTGAAGTCGAATTCACGCCCAGTGTCCCCTTGAAAACCGTTCCGTCGTTAGTCGGCGAATTCAACCCGACGGCCAGCCCGGATGATCCGGCGTTTCGCTCGAATCTGTGGGTCCTGTTGTTCAAGGGGCCTCCGTCGAAAGACGCGGAACTCGTGGTCGAGCAATGGGACAAGGAAGATGGGGATTGGTCGCTGGCGTATCAATTATTTTCTTTGAACGGTCTTCCGAGTTATTTGACCGTGGATTCCGCCGTTGACCGGTTGGAGTTTACCGTGCAGAGCCTGTCGCGAATTCATCAAATCGGCCGGCATACCCATGAACCCATGATGAACCCCTACTCCCCGGAATTTGCCCAACGCCCCCCCGAACCGCCCAAGCCCAAGAAAACCATTCCAATCCCGGTTTACGCCGAATAGACGCTTCCGAATCTCCGTTAGGCGCCTTCCTCCAATCGAAGGTCGTGCGCGTCCGTGAGCAGCATGTAGGCCTCACCCCACTGGTTTGAACTATCCAAGCTCCAAGGCTCCCGGATTTCCTCCGGTTTCAAACGCACCCCCCACGTGCCGCCATACACCACGTACGCCGCCCCGCGTCCGGATTCCTCAACGGGCTGCGCCATGGCCTGGCATTCCGGACGGTCTTCATTATCGGTCCACCCCACGATGTCGCACCATTCACCCCGCGACGAGCGTTCGTAACTCTTCACTTGTCGAAGCCGCCGTGCGGGACCCAATTCCTTGAACCGGAGAAAGACAGACGTTTCACAGTTGAGGTTCTGTTCCACTTCAATAAACATCACCGCTCCCGTATTGACGGCTTTTATTCACGGTTGCTAGACTGATTGCACTGCCCATGCAACCTCCAGAATCCCTCCCCACTTCCGTTGCTCCGGATACTCCCCACGACGCGGCGCTTCAGGACGACCTGCCGGAAGGGCAATCAACTTCCTTCCCGCGCCGGCGCTCCATCCGAATCACCCTCCATGTGTTCCTGGGCGCCTTTGCCGTGTTCATGCTCGCCTGGGGATTTCTGCCGGGGTTCCTGGACCCGACGTTCGAACGTCATATCGAGGACAAGGACGTGATCGTGGGCATGACGCGGGAACAAGCCATTGAGGCCTGGGGCTCGCCCTACCAGATGAACATCACGTACACCGACCGCGGCGTCCGCCGGGAAGAATGGGTTTACGAAGACTGGATCGAGGCGGGGTCCGTCAAGCACCGCTACCTGTATTTTGAAGAAGGCGTCCTGGTCGGGGGCTGGAAATAACCCCGCCCTTCCCCTCAGGGCGTTTCCGTGATCTGAACCCTTCGCTCCCGTTCGTCGCCACCGCTGACCACGAGCACGCGCTTCCACTCTCGAATTTGATAGACGGCCCAGGCATTGGGCTGTCCCTGGAAAAACGCTTGCGAATCCTCGCCCTTGGCACTCAGGTAGGTCGGCTCCGTAAATCCTTCATCCAGGACGTAGTCCATCAGGCTTTCAGTTGTCATTCCCTTCCCCCGCAAGGCCACGTGCGACAGAAAGGTCAGAATTTCATCGGGGTCGGCCAACGAGACCGGATCAAAAGCCATGTTGTTTTTACCTTGGTTATGCTATGCTGGTTACAACGGCATTGTAGGGTGACAAAAACGGGAAACGCAAATCGTCGCGTCGCGGCATACGTGTTCTGCCCATATTTACGTTCCATCTGCGCTTATCAATCATCCCTCCTGTTCCATGATGTGGAAGCTTTCGGCTGAACAGTTCCGCGACCGCATTTTCGACGTTCTCGGCCGTAAGCAACACTGGTCGACGGCCCACTTCAACGGAAACACCGTCACCAAGGAACAACTCAACGTTCATTTCCGCCAGGAATACGCCGTCTACATTCGTGATTTTGCCGTCCTGCTCGCGAGGATCGTCGGGAAAAATCCCCCCTGGCAGATCCGTCGTCACCTGGCCACGACGATTTACGAAGAAGAAACCGGCAGGCTTTCGCTGGGCCAACCACACCAGGAACTCTTTCTTCAGATGATGATGGGGTTGGGGTACAAACGGGCTGAATTTCGTGACGTCGAATTGTTGTCAGGAAGTTACGCGTACCGGGAATGGCTTGATGAAATCTGCGACCGGGAAGATTGGATTGTGGGCGCGGCGGTGCTCACCATTTTCGTGGAAGGCTCCGTCCACGACCGGGACGAAGTCATGAATCAGAAAACCCCAAAATCCAATGCGGACGTTGAAGACATCGTGAAAAAACATCCCCTCGTGGCCCACCACGGACTCTCCCCAGAACACCTTGACCTGATCCGCGCACGCGAGATGATCGAACCTTGCAACCGCTCCGTCGTCTATGACCTGATCGTCAAAGAAGCCGTGGAATCCGGCACCAAAAATCTGATCCTGGAGAAATTGGAAACAGGACTGAACGTATGGCTCCAATACCGCGACGGCATCGCCCGAGCCTGCGGCCTCAGGCAACCGTGAAGCCCTGAGACAGAACCAGCTTGTATGTGTTCAGTGATTCGTTGACAGATTTCAGTCTATGGGTTGAGGCGGCACCACTCGTAAGAACACACGCCAGTTGTCATCCTTGACCATATAAGCTGGATCCCCGATCAAGTCGGGGATGACGGTCAGGAGATTCTTCGCTACGCTCAGAATGACAATTCTGGGTGATCAGTCCCTCTATTTTGTCAGCGAATTTCTGAACACAGACAAGGGTGATGAAGGGCATTTCAACCTGCTTGAATTTTTGATATGGTATGCATGCTGAACTTGGTGATATGCCATGAATGTCCACCCGCGCATTGTGCTGATTGCTTTTCTGGGGACGTTGTTCCTTAACGGATGTGTAGGAACGCCTCAAATCGAGACGTCCATTCATGAGGGGCCGGACGGCTCCCTTATGCTGCAAACCGTCTCGAAAGACTCGCTCCGGCCCTCTCATCCGGCCGACGTGTCGGTCGAAACCTTCGAAAAGATTTTAACCGGCATCCACTATCAACGGTCCCCCGCAAGGTGGCTGCAACGGCTGATGAACAGCGGGGCACAATCATCGCCCCTGCTTTCCCCGGAACAGGTCGCGTTTTGGGCCCCTAACCTGCAACGAGCCTTTCTGCAAGTCACGGCTGAAGAACAAGTCTTCCTGCGTATTCCTCTACCGTCAACACCGGAGATTCAAAACCTGACCGGCATGCTCTTCTTCGAACAGAACGACCTGCATATGGTCTTGAGTTTATCCGGTTTCTCAAGCCGGCGCCCGCATTCCAAAACCAAACCCAGGAACTCCGAGGCCTTGGGGGTCACAAGGCCCGCAGTCGTGTTTCTACCCAAGACCGCCGTTAAAACGTCCCGGGATCAGGAAACGGGCACGAACTTCACCATTGATATCGCTTCGCTGACGATGCCGGAAGGATCGGACTTGAAGGACAGCGCCAAGACACCTTCGATACCCGACGCCTCGCCGCCCCGCGTTACCCAGCCGGTCATTCCTCCGGATCGCCCCATTATCCGGCTGGAAACCCCACCGTCCGAGACTCTCATGAAGGAACTTCGAACCTTGCGCCGCGAATTGTCCAGGCAAAAACAGGAAATCGAACGCTTGAAGAAACAGCAGAAGTCCCCTTAACGTGGACGCGGGCTAACTCACGGAACCTCTGATCCCCGATTAAGAACGTCGAGGACATGTTTAGTGTGATAGCGGGATGCAGGGCAAGGCGTCCCGCAGCGAAACCCGAAGCTTATCAAGAGAGATAGGTGAGGGTTGAGCGAGGACACAACGCAGCCCTGCGCCCGATAGTGCAGTAAATCAGAGGTTCCCCACCTCGATCAGTTGGGGATTCTTAAGAATAACCTCACTGGCGAGCGGGGAGTGGAACATCATCCGTTCGTAGCAGGCATAGGTGACGTACGTGTCGCGCAGACAATACTCGGCGATCTCCCGTCTCTGCCCTCGAGCCCACATGTCGGCCACCTGCTTGCCGCTTCCGGATTTGGTTTCGACCTCCAACGCCCGAGCCAACACGTCCAGTTTGACCCAGCCACGGTTGTCCCAGTTGCTCCACACGGCCATCACGTCATAGACCGGCTCCGTGCGAAACCTGGCCAAACTGATCTCCATCGACGGTTTGACGCGGTGAATGATCGAACGCTTTTTCAGAAACGGAAGGTCGAAACCCAGCCCATTGTACGTAATAAATAGCGAGGGCCGCAGTTCGCCCAGACGAGTCCAGAACTTCCAAAGGAGTTCCTGCTCCCGGTCGCCGTACCAACTCACCGCCCCACGGAACTCCATGGAATCGGAGAATACCAGGAGCCCGATGCACACGATCCGGCTGAAGGTTCCGTCAAAGGACGACTGCTCATATTTTTCATCTTCTTTTCGTCTTTGCTCACGGGCCTCGGCCTGAGCGAATAAATCACCCGCGTCATTCCCTTCGCAGGATTCAAGGGCAACCGAATCAATGCCGGCAACACACGCCCATTCTTCCCGTGGGGCTTGAATCGTTTCTATGTCCAGCACGACTTTCATGGGCCGCCAATCGAATGGCCGTCCTCCTTTACGTTTCCCGGCTCCCGGCCAGTTCCATCAAGTGAGCCACGACCGGCCCGTCAGCCGGAGGAAATGAATATTCGGCCAGCTCCTTGGGCGTCACCCACCGGAATTCCGCGCAACCCAATGGCTGCGGCTCACCCCGGGACAGAAAACACGTGAAGAAATGCAGTTCCACGCTCTTGTCCGGATAGTCGTAACGCGTCACCGTCAACGGTTTCGGCGTGGTTATTTCAATGCCCACTTCCTCGAACACCTCACGGCGGGCACAGGCTTCGAACGTTTCGTCCGCCTCGCGCTTCCCGCCGGGAAATTCCCAATAGCCCGCCAAGTGAACGCCGGCTTTCCGGCAGGCAATCAAATACCGGCCCCGGTGTTCAATCACGGCGGCGGCAACCTGGAGGATTTTCCTTTCAGCCATATCCGGCACAACTATTTCGTATCCACGGGATACGCCTTGCAAAATTCCCGCATCGGACAATACAGGCAGTATGGACTACGTGCCGTACACACCACCGCGCCGAAATCCATGAGGGCCTGATTGAAGTCATAGCCCTTGCCCTTGGGAATCAGGGCTTCGGACAAGGCCCAGAGTTTCGATTTTTGCGTTTTCGGATCACCCGTTCCCGCAAAGATCCGATGCAGCACCCGCATCACGTTCGTATCGAGAATCGGGGCATCTTCCTGAAAGGCAAAGGATCGAACCGCTCCCGCGGTGTATCGACCGATCCCTTTCATCGACTGCAATTGTTCGGCATCGCGTGGAATTTTTCCGCCGTAATGGGCCACCGCCTCACAGGCGATACTGTGGAGGCGATACGGACGCACGTTGTATCCGAGGGGATACCACGTTTTCCGAACGTCGTCCGGTTCGGCTTCGGCCAGATCCCTGAGCGTCGGATATTTTTCCAGGAACTCATGGTACTTGGGAATGACCCGGTCCACCTGCGTCTGCTGAAGCATAACTTCGGAGACGAGAATCCTGTACGGGTCCGCGGTCCGTCGCCAGGGCAGATCCCGTCCGAACTGGTCATACCATTTCAGTAAACGGATTTGGAACCGGCGCTTGACACCCCGGTCGAGCTTGGCCGGTAGCAATGGAGCCGGCTTGGACCGTTTGGAAGTCTTGGCTGTACGCGTCATGGGTCTTGCCCGGATTGTAGGTAGGAAGTCAGGCTTATTGCAAGCGGGAAGACGGGTTACGCTACGTTCCCCCAACCGGTTCGCCGGCGAGCTACGCCCTTGGCTCTCCGACTCCCCCTCAAGGGAGGGGTGATCAGGGAGCGATGAGAAGACTCAAACACGTCAGGCCTGCGTCAGCCTTGGTGAACTCACTGAGATCAACGCACGTGGCGGCAAAACCCTGCGACTCGATCACGTCGCGCGTCAATGGAGAGGAGGCTTGAACCAGCACCCCACCGGGCAAGCGCAGGACGTTCGCCCCGAATGGTTCTTCAGCCGGAACGTGTAATAACCGGAACGCCCCCAGGACGTCCGAATCGATCCAGTCCGGGTTCACCAACAAGGTCTCATCGTCGAGGGAGGTACATGCCGTCTTCAGATGGAGGCACGCCTGTACGCCGACAAGCGTCACCTGATATCCCAAGGGTTCCGCAATCGCCCGAAGGGCTTCCACACCTTCGCGATTCGTTCGGGTCGAGACCCCAACGTACAACGTTTTCCCCATGCGCAAGACGTCCCCGCCTTCGATCGTCGCAGGCGGCGCTACCGTCGCGAGGTGACGATGGCGGGCAAGCACGGGGGACAGTAACGCGGGTTCGCCCCGCCGGGACGGCGTCCCCATGGATGTCACCACCGCCAGTTCATCCAGGACAACGGCGTTATCCTCGATGAAGACGCTATCGGGAAACGCTTCTTCTGGCGGAAGCACTTCGACAGTTACACCCAATTGCCGAATAGCTTGGCAATAGGCTTCATGCTGGTCAAACGCCAGATGCAGATTGATCTTTTGGCGCGGCGCGTACCCGACTTCACAATTGACAAGCGACAACGCCGGCCGGCGGGTGAGAGCAATCACCTTTTCTTCCCGTTCATGGCTCGTGGAGGCAAGCCGCCGATTTCAGGAAACAGTGTTACGATTACCATGATGGTACAAGAAAACCATTGAAGCTGTCCCAGTTAAACATCGTTCGACCGGCAGGCTTTTGTTGCTGGATAATGGGTACTGGTCTTGTTTGCACGATGTGATTTCGCATGGATACACAACCGGCAACGTTGTCTTTGACCCCCAGATTGTTGCAGTCTGTTTGGAGCATGGCATCGACTAACGGCTTTCACGCCGTCTTCTCTGCGTCGCTCTCACCGCTTCGTCGCCTTTCGCCATGGGCAGCCGGGCTTTTCGCGGCATCGCTCCTGTTCAACGTCCACTTCGCGCA
>JAJDZI010000109.1 GCA_022824735.1 Nitrospirales bacterium | reverse complement strand
ATTCGTCACGACGCTTCAGCAGATCCGGGAAGAGGTGCACCCTGATCGCGTTGTCGTCGAAACGTCCGGTGTGGCTTTGCCCTTTGACACGCTCCTGAATTTCTGGCGTGAACCTGTATCCGAGTGGGTTGGCGAGTGTCTCTCGGCGGTGGTGGTGAATGCCGAACAGGTTGCGGAAGAGCGTGACCTGGAAGGGACCTTTGAGCAGCAGGTGTCATCGGCTGACCTGTTGATCCTGAACAAACTGGACCTTGTGCCTTCGGAGCAACGCGACCGGGTCCGGGAACGGGTGCAGGGCTTGGCTCCGGGGACGCCGGTCGTTCCGGCCGTTCAGGCCCGCGTCAACACGCCGGTGCTGTTTCCTCCTGATGCCGGGAATCTTCGCAAACGAACCGACAAACCGCCGGCACATGAACCACATACGCATGAGTCCTTTGAGGCGGAAGAATGCGTCATCGAGTCGGGTATTGACCCTGGGACGCTGGTTCGCAGGATTCAATCGCGTCAGGCCCTGCGAGCCAAAGGGTTTGTGCAGACTTCCAAAGGCCTTCGACTTGTGCAGGGCGTCGGTCCGCGAGTCGATTTGGTCGTCCCCCCCGTGAATCCTCCCGAGCGCCTGCTTGGCCGGTTGGTTCTCATCAAACGGAATCATGGAGCGGCTCCCTGCGATACATGAGGCTGGGATTTCGGCGTCCTCATCGCAGACTCTCCTGTCATCCTCGACTCTCTTCGCCTGTCATCCCTGTATGTGTTCACTCATTTCCTTCGACTTCGCTATCGCTACGCTCAGGACAGGCGTTGACACATTTCATTCTCTCCCTCTGTCATCCTTGACCATATGGACTGGATCCCCGATTACGGATGTCGAGGAGGAATCCAGTGTCTTTGCTTTTTCCTCAGTCGGTGAAGAAACAACCCTGGGTCCTCGCGTGCGCAAGGATGACAGAAGGGGTTATGTTCGCATTCATTGACCCAAAAGATTACGGTTCCCTCAGCAGATGCGGGGAGGTCTTTTCAATTTCTTCTTGAAGCTGAGGGTCGAGGATGGCTTGGAAAAGCGTCTTGGCTTTACCGAGGTATTCTACGGAGACGTTTTGGGCGCCTTGCAGGTTGGCGCGGTGAAAGACGGACCCGGTCAGGGAAGCGTCCTGGAGATTAGCTTCGGTCAAGTCCGCTTCCGTGAGATCGGCTTCCCGCAGGTCGGCCATCTTCAAGTTGGCCTGCACCAACCGGCATCCCTGTAAATTTCCCCACGGCAGTGAGGCCCGCGTCAGGGTGGCCTTGGTGAGGTCCGCGCCCGCGAGATCCCCACGAATCAGGCCTGTTCCACTGAAGTCCACCATGACAAGCGTCGCGTTGGTGAGGGTTGCTTTCAGCAGGTTGGCTTCGATGACGTCCGCTTCCGTGAGATTGGCTCCGGTCAGATCAGCTTCTTCGAGGCTGGCCCGGAGCAGGTAGGCGTCGGACAAATCCGCGCCGGTCAGGTCGCAACCGGAAAAATCCATTCTTGTGAAATCATACCCCGACAGGTCGGCTTCCCGGAGATCGGGCCGAACGGTTGGCTGAGTCCGTCGAAATTTGTTCCAGACTTCTAGCCCTTGCAGCAACAGATCAAGATGGTCTTGATTGGCCATGAGAGGAATTTTGGATTGCTAATTGCGGATTTTAGATTTCAAAACAATCAGCAATCCACAATCAAAAATCTACAATGTCTGTTCAGCGTTTCTTGAGGAAGTGCAAGAATTCGGAGTCGGGGCTGAGCACCATGGTCGTGTCCGTGGAGAACGTTTTGCGGTAGGCTTCCATGGATCGAACGAATTCGAAGAATTTCGGGTCCTGGCGATACGCGTCGGCGTATATTTTATAGGCTTTGGCGTCGCCTTCACCGCGAATTTCCTGGGCGGTTTTATAGGCTTCCGCCAAGAGGATTTCCCTGTCTTTTTCGGCGTCCGAGCGAATTTTCTGCGCTTCCTCCGCGCCTTCGGCTTTGTACTGTTTGGCGATCCGTTCCCGTTCGGCCTGCATCCGGTCAAACACGGCCTTGGCGTTCTGCTCGGGCAGGTCCGCGCGTTTGATGCGGACGTCCAAAACTTCCAGGCCGTATTTCGAGGCTTTTTCATTGGAGCGTTTGGCCACCTCGGACATGATCAACAAACGGTTCGCGGAGACGATTTCCGACAGCTCGTGCCGGCCCAGTTCCACGCGCATTTCGGAATAGATAATGTCGTCCAGCCGTTGCAGCGCCCCCCGTTGCGTCTGGAACGCCTTGTAGACCTCCAGGGGATCGACGATTTTCCACTTGGCGAAGTTGTCGATCAGGATGGTTTTTTTATCCTGGGTGATGACTTCACGCGCAGGCACGTCGTAATCCAGGAGTCGTTTGTCGAAGTACCGGACTTCCTGGACAAACGGCAGTTTGAACTTGAGCCCGGGTTCGGTCACGGTCCGCTTGGGTTTGCCGAGCTGAACCACGATGGCCGTTTGCGTCAGGTCGAGGATGAAGAACGGCGAGGCTCCCAACACGACCAGCAGAACCAGGATGCCGATGATACCGACGAGCAGGTTCTGTTTCATCAGGGCGCGGCCTCCATCTTTTTGCCGGGCGTTCTTCGCAATCGCTCCAACGGGAGGTACGGCAGCACGTTGCCTGCGGCTTTCGAATCCAGAATGATCTTGTCCACTTTCGAGAGCACCTCTTCCATGGTTTCGATATACAGCCGTTTGCCGATCACGCCTTTCGCTTTTTTGTATTCCTCCAGCGTTTGCAGGAAGTGGTTGGCTTCACCTTCGGCGCGCGCGAGTCTGGCCTGGGCGTAGCCTTTGGCTTGATTGACGTCTTGGGCTGCCTGTCCTTTGGCTTTCGGAATGATGTCGTTCCGGTACCCATGGGCCTGGTTGATCAATTGCTCGCGCTCCTCCTTGGCACTGGCCACGTCCTTGAAGAACTTGGCCACCTTCTGCGGCGGATTGACGTCGAGCAATTGCACGGTGGCAATCTGGACGCCGCCCTGATACTCATCGACGATGCTTTGCAGGAGTTCCTGTGTGGATACCTGGATCGCGGCTTTGCCCACGGTCAACGCCTCGTCGATCTTGTTCTTGCCGACAACTTCCCGCATCGCGGCCTCGGCCGATTTCCGGATCGTTTCTTCGATATTCGCCACGTTGAACAGGTAGTCCTTGGCCTGACTGATTTTGTATTGGACAATGAATTCCACGGAGAGAATATTCATGTCTCCGGTCAGCATCAGCGCTTCCTGCGGGACGATCTGCGCCCGGCCTCGGGCATTGGTGCGAAACCCGACTTCGATGCGGTGGAGTTTTTGCACCTTTGGCGTGACGACGGTTTCGAAGAACGGGATTTTGAGGTGTGGACCGGGTTCGACGGTTCGCACCACGTCGCCGAACCGCTTGACGAGACCTTCCTCGTCGGGTTCGACCTTGAACACGGATTGCGAAAGCACCAGGATAGCCGCCACGATCAGGACGATGGACTTCATGCCCCGGGTCGGCTTCATTCGCTGCCACTGTTCTTTGGCTTTATTGAGGACGTCGTCAAGGGGGTCGGCCCCGCCCTGTTGCCCCCATGGATCTCTTGGTTCCCAGGCCATACGGTTGTCTCAGTGATGAATGGAAACGAATACGTTCATGACTGTTTCTCACATTAACAGAAGCCCCGCGTATTAAGCAAGAAACCCCCTATCGTCCAACGTTTCCCGAGTCTTCAAAACAGGCCGATGGCGTGAAGGAGGACAATCGAAACGGCAATAGGGGCGATGACGCGGATCGAGACCCGCCAGATGAAATAGCCTGTTTCACAGTTCATGTTGAGTTCCTCGCGGCTCATGTGTTTGGACATCACCCAACCGGCAAAAATGGCCATGCCGATCCCGCCTAACGGCAGCATGAGATTGGAGGTGAGGAAGTCGAGGTGATCGAAAAAGGTCATTCCCAGAACCGTGACGTCTGACCAGAGGTTGAATGAAAAGGCCGTGCCGAATCCCAGGAACCACGTGGCGAGACCCGTCCGGAAAGCGGCTTGCCGGCGGGTCAAGTTGAACTTTTCGATCAGCATGGTCACCGTCGGTTCAACCAGTGAAATGGCTGAGGTCCAGGCGGCAATCAGGAGCAACACGAAAAAGAGTGTTCCGAAGAACGTTCCTCCGGTCATGTGGCCGAAGGCGACGGGAAGGGTTTCAAAAATGAGACTTGGTCCGGCTCCGGGCGCGAGGTCATTCGCAAAGACGATGGGAAAAATCGCCATGCCGGCGACAAGGGCCACCAACGTATCGGCGACGGCGACGGCGATGGAAGTGCTGGCAATGGACGTGTCCTTGGGCACGTAGGACCCATAGATCATGATGGAGCCCATGCCCAGGCTCAACGTAAAAAATGCGTGCCCCAGGGCCGTGAGCATGCTGGCGCCTGAAAAGTGACTGAAGTCGGGCGTGAATAAAAAGGCGATCCCTTTCATGAAAGAGCCCGTAGTCATGGCGTAGCCCACGAGAACGAGTAACAGCGCAATCAGTACCGGCATGAGATAGGTGACGGCTTTTTCCAATCCATGACGCACCCCTCGGGCGACGATCCACATGGTGATGAACATGAACGCCGTATGCCAGCACACCTGAATCAGGGGATTGCCGACAAAGTCTCCGAAGAGACTCGATGCCCCGTCTCCGCTGAGGCCCGAGAAATCGCCGGTCGCCGCATGGAGAATATACCCGATGGTCCATCCGCCGATAACGCTGTAATAGGAAAGGATCAAGACGGCGGCAATGGTGCCGCCCCATCCGATGATCTGCCAGCCTTGATTGGCGTTGGCTTCCGCAGCCAGGGCACGCATGGTATTGACCGGCGTTCGTTTGCCGCGACGGCCGAGCATCACCTCCGTCATCAGCAACGGAATCCCCAGGGCCGCCACACAGAGGAGATAGACGAATACAAAGGCGCTACCCCCGTTCTCCCCTGTAATGTAGGGAAATTTCCAGATGTTCCCGAGGCCGACGGCGGAGCCGGTCGCCGCCATGATAAAGGCCAGGCGGGACGACCATTGACCGTGGATGGGTTGTTTGTCGTGGGTAGGCATCGTTGTGCCGACGGACAACCACAGGGGGTTGTCTCTACATCTTCGTTAAGTGAGGAGTCTAGACACCGGAGCAAGCCGTTTCAAGGAGTTTTTTTGTGACGCGATCAGGACGGACGGCATGCCGACTTGAGATTGGACGGTTGCCTGATTATAGTGAGTCGCTCGCGGCAGGTGGCATGGAACCGTCGAGCTGAAAAAGAACGTGACCGACGAGCAGAAAAACAAACGCCGGGTGATCGTCCTTGCGCCGATGCCGCCCGAGAAAGCGGCCTATGCCCTGGCCCGGTACAGCCGTTCCCCGGATTCCATTGAAGACAGCCTGCGGTGGGTCCACGGGCACTCGTCCGAGAAGTTTTGGGAACAGTTCTATTTTGCCTACGGGCATGCCTCGATCGCCGACCTGGGGCACGTGACCGTGTGCCTGGAAGGCATTTCCGAACTGGCGGCCATTCGCCTGGAAGATGAACCGCTATGGGATGGACAGGCCAAGTCCAGCCGGTATCAGAACTTTGCCGTGTCCGGCTGTTACGTGCCGCCCGCCATCCGGGATGCCGAACCCGAGGCGTTTTATCGCGGCATTCTCGGCAGCCTGTTCAACCTGTATCGCACGTTTCATGATCCCCTGCTGGAACATCTGGAACGGTGTCATCCCAGACCCGATGGCATGAGCGAGGCGAATTACGGCCGAACCCTGGCCGCGCGCGCGTACGATATTACCCGGTACCTGCTGCCCCTGGCCTCGACGACGAACGTCGGGGAGGTCGTCAGTATCCGGACGCTGGAAAAACAAATCACCCGGTTCCTGTCGACGCAACTGCCCGAACTTCAGGCCCTTGGCGAGGAGTTACAAGAGGCCTGTGCCAAACCTCCTTCCAACGTGTGGGGAGAATTGGACGGAGAGACCGGCAAGCCTGCGGAACCGCTGGCCCCGACGTTGGCCCGCCACGCCAAGGCCAGCGAATACCAAACGGAGGTCTATCGTGATCTATCCAGGCACGCCAGGAAGATCTTTCGCAAGGCGGGCTTGGATCAGCCGTCGGCCTGGGCCGGTCAAACGGTGCCGGTCGATCTCATTGAGCCGCATTCGCTGATTGACGAACTGGTCACGAGCACGCTGTATCGCGTCGGCCAGGCGCCGTATCGCCGCATTCTGGAATTGGTGCGGGAATGGCCGGAGAAGGAAAAGCAGGAAACCCTTGAGGTGGCCTTGCGCCGCCGCGGGCCCTATGATGAATTGATCAAGGAGTTTCGATGCGGGTACCCTCTCATCTTCGACGTCTTGATGGACGTCGGCGGGTGGCGGGATCTCCATCGGCATCGACGGTGCCAGCAGATCCAACAGAACTTTACCACCGTCCACGGTTATGAGACCCCGCCCCCGTTGTATGAGGCCAACCTGGACCGGGAATATCAAATGGCCATGGACGCGGTTCAACAGGATATCGAACGGTTGAGGGGGATGGATCAGGAAGCCTCGATTTACGCGATCCCCTTTGGGTTCAGGGTCCGGTGCGTCTTTAAAATGGACTATGCCCAGGCAGACTATATGTGTCAGCTCCGGTCGGGAGTCAAAGGCCATTGGTCCTACCGCACGGTGGCCTGGGAAATGAAGCAACAAATCATGAAACAGTATCCTCACCTGGGCGGATTGATTACGGCCACTCCGCCCGACGTCGAGGATACGCTGACGCGATGAGACCGATATTGTCAATGTTCACTCATTTGTTGACGCTTCCCTCTCCGTCATCCCTCATATAAACTGGATCCCCGATTAAGGATGTCGGGGAGGGATCCAGGGTGGTTGTCGTTGCGAACGGAGGAAAAAGCAAAGACACTGGATCCTCGATTAAAGATAGCCTGTCCTTGACATTAGTAATCGAGGATCAAGGATGACAGAAGGAGACAGTGAAATGTGTCAACGCCTGTCCTGAGCATAGCGATAGCGAAGTCGAAGGAAATGAGTGAGCACATACAGGGATGACAGGAAAGAGTAACGCATGAGCGAAGAACGGACGATCGAACAGGCCATCCTCGGAGGGGATTGGGATGCGGTGCGCGACGCCGCAACGGCCTGGATGCAGGGGGAGACCGCCGGGCCCCGGGCGTTTTTTGCCCTGAACGTCGTGTATCTGTTGAAGGGTGAGTTTGCCCTCGCGTGGCAGATGTACGCGAAGTCGTTACAGGAGGAGGCGGATATTGCGAACGTTCGCGAATGGGTTGATCTCTTGAGCAAGACGTATCCGGAAGAAGGCGTTGTGCACCTGGTGCATGGGATGTTTCTAGCGCAATCCGGTCAATCGGAGCAATCGATCACCAGTTACCAGAAGGCAATCGAATTGGCGCCGGACTCGCCCTTTCCACATTTTTTTCTGGCCCAGATTTATCAACGGATGGCCCAAACGGATAAGGCCATCAAGGCCTATCGCCAAGCCGTCAAATTGGATCCGGCCTATTTGGCCGCCCGGTTGAACCTGGGCGCGGCGTATCAGGAGCACGGTCAGTTGGAAATGGCCATTCCCCAGTACCGGGAACTGATCAAACTCGCGCCCGGGGATGCCTTGGGTTACGTGAACCTGGCCTGCGCGTTGGCCGAACAGGGTAAGATCGACGCGGCCATTCGTGAATATAAAACCGCGGTGCAGCTCAATCCCGAAGACTTTGAGGTGCACTATGCGCTGGCCGGGGTCTATGAACAAAAAGGGCGGCGCGACCTTGCCATGCGGGAATATCAGGAAGCCTTGCGCATCAAGCCGGACTTCGGCCCGGCGGCAACGGAAATCGGATGGATGCTACTGGACAAGGGCCAGGTCGATACGGCGCTCGACAATTTCAGCGTGGCCATCAAGGCCGATCCCAACGACGCGCGGGCGACGTTTGGCGTGGGGCGAGTCTATGACCTCAAACGCAAACCCGAGATTGCGGGGGATCATTATCAGCAAGCCTTGCAACTCGAAAAAGATCCCGCCAAGAAAACCGCCATCCTGAATTTTATCGACAAGATCGTCGGCGGCTATCACGACTGACTTTGGGAACCTCTGATCCCCGATTAAGAACGTCGAGGACATGTTTATTGTGATAGCGGGATGCAGGGCAAGGCGTCCCGGAGCGAAACCCGAGGCTTATCAGAGAGATAGGTGAGGGTTGAGCGAGGACACAACGCAGCCCTGCGCCCGATAGTGCATTAAATCGGAGGTTCCTTTGCTATTTGCAGGACAGATGCGGTACAGTACTGGGCTATGAATGACTCATTCCTTTCTCATGCGCAGAGGCGTTTTTGAATTTTCAACTCTCCCTCCTGGTACAACTCCAGCAGCTCGACTTGAAGCTGCATGATCTCGAAAAACAGCAACGACAGATTCCCGAACGGCTTCACGCGGCTCAATCACCGGTCGACGAGGCGCGGAAGCGCGCGGAAAGTCTGAAGACCATACTGGAGACCGTTGCGGCGGAGCGGCGGAGCGGCGAAGATGACTTGAGCGCGCATGAGAGTCACGTCCAGAAAATGCGCGGGCGGTTGAACGAGTTGAAAACGAACAAGGAATATCAGGCCCACTTGTTTGAACTTGAACTGGCCAACAAGAAAAAGGACGGTCTGGAAGAACGGGTCCTCCTGGCCATGGAGCGGGGGGAAGAGAAGCGGAAGGAATTGGACGAAGTCGAGAAGTTGCTTCAGGAACTCATTCAAACCCTGGAACGGGAAAAAGGTGAACTGGAGACCTTGTCAACGAAGCTGGCCGATGAAGTCGCGCAAATCGAGCAAGACAAGCAAGGCCTGATCGCCTCGCTGGAAAAGCGGGTCCATCATCGATACTCCATGCTCAAATCTTCCATGAAGCTCGTGGTGGTCGCCACCGTCCAGGGTGAAACGTGCCAGGGGTGTCAATTACAGATTCCTCCCCAGTTGGTCGCCAGTGTGAAGCGGGCCGACGACCTGTTGACCTGTCCCTACTGTCATTGCATTTTGTATTATGAAGCCGCGCTCCATGAAACGCCGGAAGGCGTGGGCAATGAGGAGCCCGTGGCTCAGGAACAGGTGGAGGGATGAGCGTTGTTTCCGGCACGGGCATTGCGTATCATGATTTCCGGGTATGAGGGCGTGGGTCAGGTGGCCGCTTGCCTGATTTCAGGTGAGAGGAAAGTCCGGACTCCACAGGGCAGGGTGCTGGGTAACGCCCAGGCGGAGTAATCCGACATGAGCGCCACAGAAAAGATACCGCCCCGGGCCCATCTTCGGGTGGCCGGGGGTAAGGGTGAAATGGTGGGGTAAGAGCCCACCGCGTCCGCGGCGACGTGGATGGCAGGGTAAGCATCACCCGGAGCAAGACCAAATAGGAGGACGCGCCGAACGGCCTGTTTGGCTTTCCACGGCAAACGCCGGGGTGAGCCGGGGCGTTCGGGAAAGGCCGGCCCGGCCGAGGTTCTCGGGTAGGTTGCTGGAGGCTTGTGGTAACATAAGCCGTAGAGACATGGTCACCGCCGTATGCACGATCGATACGGAACAGAATCCGGCTTATCGACCCACCCCCGTACTTTTTTAACATCAGCCTGAATGCATCCCCCCACCGCATCAGCCTGCGCCTCTCGACTTGATTTCTGCGACTCCCCCTCAAGGGGGGAGTGATTGTGGGGGCGAGCGACGCCGTTTGGGAACGAAGGTGTCGTTTGACTCGGTCAGATCCCGCCTGTTACCATGCGCCCTTTCCGAGCATTCGTTTTGTGTCCCCATCGTCTAGTCTGGCCTAGGACGCCGGCCTTTCAAGCCGGCAACACGGGTTCAAATCCCGTTGGGGACGCCACTATAGAGTAGCCGCTGAACCGTGTTTCAGCGGCTTTTTTTGACGTGGAGTTGGGGACGGAGGAATATCATGAAGCGGCACACAAAGCGTGGAGCGTGGTTGACCGTGGTCATCGGGCTGACGGGGATGGTCCTGGGATGGCACCCGGCGGCGGCTGAATGGAAGTATGAGTCAACCGAACCTCCGGTCGAATCCAAATTCGAGATGATCGAGGGAAAGGATGGGGCCCCGATGATCAGGATCCCCGAAGGGGAGTTTCTGATGGGGGGCAATGACGGGTCGAGGAATGAACGCCCGGAACATACGGTGTGGTTGGACGGTTATTATATCGATCAATTTGAAGTGACGATGGAGCGGTACCAGAAGTTTCTGGATGAGACCAATCATGAGTTGCCGCCGTTGTGGGACGACTATGCGGCCGTTGAAGAGGCGAAAGATCGTCCGGCCGTGGGCATGGCGTGGGACAGCGCGAAAGCCTATTGCGAATGGGTGGGCAAGCGGCTGCCGACCGAAGCCGAGTGGGAGAAGGGTGCCCGGGGGACCGACGGACGCCGCTACCCTTGGGGGCACATGCAGCCGTTCGTGGATATTGCGCGCTATAATTTCGGCACGACCGGATGGGTCAGTTACAAGGTGACATTGGCCCCCGTGAAAAGCGGAGTCACCGGAATGAGCATCCGTCATGGATTGAAAGAGGGGACGAAGAGTCCTTACGGGCTATACCATATGGCGGGAAACGCTTCGGAATGGGTGGGGGATTGGTATGACCGGACGTATTATGAACAGAGTCCGGAGAAAAACCCGACCGGCCCCAAAGAGGGAGAGCGGAAAGTCTACCGAGGCGGGTCGTGGGAAGATCCGCCGAAATGGCTGAAAGTGACCGCCCGGCGCAGCGCCGAACCGAATTTCCCCATCGACGCGAACGACCTCACGATCGGCTTCCGTTGCGCGATGGACGTGAAG
>JAJDZI010000136.1 GCA_022824735.1 Nitrospirales bacterium | reverse complement strand
CCCAAGCCATTCACTGACTTGTTCCGCATCACGAACCGTGAGTGTATAAATGATCCCGTGACCCGGAAGAGCGGGCAATTGTTCCGCCAACCATGCGAGCCGTTCTGCTTGGCTCTGCAAGCGGATCGTTTGAAGAGTAAGGGAAGGGCGATTGAGGTTGCCGCGAATGATCTCCATGTGTGGCCCGAGTACTTCCATCAAATCGTCGATTACCCGATCGTTCCCCGTGGGCGAGGATATTTTTTTGAGATTGCACCGTCAGGCTAAGCCTTTCTCCCAGTCGTCGGTAGCCATACGCGTGGCAAGGGTTGCCATGCGGGCAGACGTGGCTTCTGTTTTAAAGGTATCACTGTCAATGAGTTCCCCTGCCGCGCGTTGCCAGTCTGCTTGTTCAATAGCGTCAAAGAATTGTTCAAATTCTTTTGTATTGTCGTAACCGTGCTGATAAGCGAGTTCGATCATGACGCCCTTTCGGACTTCGCTGAGAGAATCCCATCGTTCATCGCTAACCAAGGATCGAGCATCATGCTCGGCCTGTGCGAGATCTTCTTGAAGTAAACGTTCGGCTTGGTCAGGAGTCAATGTATCGGGAATGGGTGTGCCGTCGGCGAACGTGGTGCCGTTGTGAGTGAGGCTGTGTCCGTAGCCGATCGAGAAACCGCCTCCGTCGGGATAGGGCGTGAAGCTCAAGTCTTCATGCCCCATGATTGAAGCGAGAAGTTGCGTTCGTCCTGTAGCGGCTTCTTCGGGAGGTCGAAGGGTGGGACGGTCAACGCCGGCACCCTGGTAGATGGCTCCCGATTCCTGCTCGATGCCGGCTGACGTGATGCCTGCGGTGCCGGGAGCAGCCGAAGAAAACCCGGAGTCCGGAATTCGTGGGTGAGGGGAGTCGAGCGTCGGTCTGTCCGCGGCAATGCCCGCTCCGGCACCGATGGGATCTCTGATGATAGGCGGCGATTCACTTGCGCTCCCCACGAGAAGGCCGGCGGTGTCCTGCTCGATCCCGCTGGGAGAAATGCCTCCGGGCATGGGATTGCCGCCGCCGAATGCGGTGTCCGGATTCCGGGATTCAGCTATGCCGGCATCCGGCCGGTTGATACTCTGAAACGGGGGCGGTTCAGGTGGTGGGGTTCCCACGTCGGTTGTGGGTCCCTCGCCGGCCGATAGGGTGGTGGATTGATGATCGAGGGGCGGAGTTGCCGGTTCATTCACTGACGGTGTTTGGCCGGAGCCCTGGTAGAGCGCAGAACTGTCTTGGAGCATGCCAGGAGAGCCAGAGAGCGATTGTATGGTATTGGAGAACGATTGCATGGCTTCTGCGCGGCCGGTGGCCCCGCCCAGAAAACCGGCGGCCTCCTGGGAGACAGTCCATGGACCGTGAGTCAGGCTTTCGATGGTGTCGAGGGTTCCGGCGCGAACATCCTGGAGGGTATCCAGCATTTGTTCGTGGTGGTGAAGAGGGCCATTCAGGTTGTGTTCCCCTTGTTGGATGCGTTGTGCGCCCTCGGATTCCTGTGACGCGGCGATGGCGTCGGCCACGTGGCTTTGATCCTGGCGAATTTGGTCAGTGACTTCAGAGGGGATGAAGCCTTTGGCTGCCACGTTGAATTCACCGGTGACGGGATTATCTTCATAAGACTCGCGAGGATCAGTGCGCATTGATTCAATGCTGCCTGCGGGAACAAAGTTCTCCGCGAGCCCGCTGACGTTATTGCCGACGAGCGGCATGACTCCATGTTGACGCATGGTTTCGTCCATATGGAGAAGTCGCTGAGTAGCGGCATAGTTGCCGTCACTCACGTCATGAAGGAGTTGAAGAAACCGGTCGGGGGACATGCGTTCATTGTGGATGGCGTGATTTTTGATCGCGTCGATTCCATTGACGGTGATATGTTCCTTGAGCGCGACGGCTTGCTGGTGTCGCTCACGGGCGTCTTCAAGTTCCATCGTGGATTGAGCATATTCTTTTTGATGGTCTTCCTGTTCATGCAACGCATTGCGGACGGCAGAGACGAATTCTTTGCCCTCGGAGTCGGTGATATTCTTCGAGTAAGCGAGGGCATAGTTGGCACTGGTGCGCACGGCACTCCCGAACTCCTCACTCCGCAGGAACTTGTCGGTATAGTCCTGCATATCAGAGCGGGTCCGGCTTTCCTCGGAATCAACGTGAAGATTTCCGGAACCCGCGCCGTCCGTGTGAATGCCGGAGCCCACTCCCAAGGTGAAGCCGAGTTCGGCTTGCACGGCAGCGGAAATGCCGGTTTTGTCGCTTTCAGAAAGATCAAGCGAATTGCGGTGCGAGAATTGTTCAACCGCGTGATTGACGGTTTTGGTGAATTGGTCATGAATGGAACCATGGGACTCGGAGATATTCTCGCCAACGACGGTTTGCTCCCCGGTCTTATCGGCGAGCGAAGCGACTTCTTCTCCAAGATGGGTTGTGGATTCGACCCAGGCCTCCCGCGATTGCGCAACCTGGCTGACGGCCCTGGTCAGTTCCTGGGAGGTTTGAGCGGTCATTTCCTTGCCGAGATTGAAGTCGACAACGGCGTCGGATTCAATTTGTTTGAAGTAGGGTTGGCCCTTGGCGGTCCACGTGACAAAGTCGCCCTTGGGCGAGAGAGCGGAGGTTTGAATAGTATTGTCCGGTGAGAGACCGGCAACGACCGGGCCAAAGCTGCCATGCGCATTCGTTTCACGCCATTGGACTCCGCCCATTTCGCCTTCGCCTCGAGTGATCTGCTCGGCGGCATGGCCCACGGAGGTGTCATAGCCCTGCATGATACGGGAGACGGCCATGGCCGCGAGGGCTCCGGATCGGGAGACGAGCATCCAGGCGATGATCGGAAGAGAGGAGACGAGATAGCCCGACGTGGCGACCATGTCGCTGACGTACTCCGTGAGTTGCGTATTGGCCATGGCATTAAAGCCGTTTCCGTAGATGCTGCTCAATTCCGTGAGGACACCCTTGGTGTAATACGAGATGAAGAAATTGAGGATGGCATAAAGCGGCGGCCAAAGATTGATCCAAAGCAGGGTCGTGACGTACGTGAACGGGACGGCGGTGGGCAAGATCAGGGCAGTCAGCGTGATAATGGGAAAGATGGCATAGAGAAAGGCTTCGATCAGGGCCCGCAAGAGCGGCAATTTTTCCTCCGCGATCCGGCCCATGGTCTGATAGGTGGTACGACGCTCGTTTTCAGCCCATTGCCGGGCGTATTGAGTGGCGAAGGTGGCGTCATCCACCGAACGGGCCATTTTCAGGATCGCATTGCCCATGGTGTTGCTGAGTGAGCTTTGCAGCACAAGGGCTTCGGGAGTAATCGTCATGCCGGTGAGATAGAGGATCGCGGGAGGAAGATCATTCTTGTATTTGGTGAGCGCCGCGGTGACGGTGCTGTTATTGGCGATGAACCCCCGGATGCCGGTGTGCATGATATTGTCGGTGATGGCTTGGAGATCAGGCTGTAAAGATCCGGCGAATCCGGACCGGCAGGGGAGAATTTGCTGGATGCCGGACCCGGTCACGTATTTGAACCGAGCCGCATGTTGCGCCACGTTTGTGCCAAAGAAGGCAAGCAGGTCATTGGCCTCCAGCACGTCCTCCCAGGAAAACCGGCCGTGGCCGACGCCGTCGACAACGACGCACGAGGAAAAGAATTCCGTGAAATTCAGATACGTGCGTTCGTCGGGGATGACCATCGTTCGCGAGGCCTCAAGCACCTTGTGGCCGAAGAGTAGGCCGTTCTGGGTGTAGCGGACGGCGTTCGGAACGGTAAAGACGGTTTCAAATGCCCGCGAAAACCAATCTCCGGTATAAGAAAAGAACCCGGCCGTCGCCGCAAGGCCGATGGGAACATTATTGACAACGGCCGACGCCGACGGCAGGACCCGGTCGTTGATGACGACGGTGGTTTTCGGGACAAGCAAGGCGAAATTGAGCACCAGGACCATCATGAACCACTTTACGCCGGACATGATGTCTTGATTGATCGCACCCTTGATGAACAGAGTCAAGAACCCGAGGAAGAAGGCGGTCTGCACGGCGGCGATGTAATTGGCGTTGCCGAAAATCGAGGCCACTGCCGTAAAGACCATCCGAAGAAAATCGCCGGAGCCGTAGGCAATCACTTCCCAGTTAATGGCTCATGACCTCCCTAGCGCCCCCACCTGGCCGCCTGCATAAAGCCCTTACCCAAATTGGTCATGATTTCCTTCTCGTACTCCCGAATCTGTTTGAGTAACTCAAAATACTGTTCCGCCTCATCCTCGGTCTCCTTCGTCATCGCCGCGACGCCCTTGATCGCGCCCTTAAGTTGGGGATGAAATTTCTTTACGTTGTCGGCTTCGGCCATTTTATTGGGAAGATTGAGGATCTGAAATTCGACCATCCCAAGGACGTTATTCAGCGACGTCAGCAAGATATTGCGAGCGAACAGGTTAGTATATTTGTCCGTGAGTTCAGTCACGTCGATGCTGCTGCCGGGCGCATTGGGAAACGCGGCACTGGCGGCGGTGAGAAAGCGGTACAGAGGGATTTTGCTGGCTCCGATTAGGCCCGTCTCGGTCGCGGTCAAAGCCGTATCGCTCCGGATTTTTGAAACGATGCTTTCAACCAAGGTTTTGATTTTACCGTGAAGACCGGTTCCCCACGTCGCCGGGTTGATGGATTGCCTGTCGGCGTGGATGGTTTGGCAGCCCATGGGGGTGCCCGTCGCCGGCCGGCAGCGATAGATTTGCAGTTGAACGGCTGCATCCGACCCGTACATTAAGGCGGCAATCATATTTTCAAAGCTGGGGTTGGGCGTGCCGTCTTCATTAAGGGCGGCTGGAATGTGACTGAGCGCAGTGGGATCAGTGTCGCCTGACCCGGCGTCACGATAGATCACGGTACCGACGACGTTCATGATAAGTTCCGCAAACTGCGTGTCGGTCGTGAAGAAGGGATTTTGCATGAGGACGAACCAGGTTAAATTGCCTTTGGTAAATTCGATTTGATCCTCTTCACCCCCGCCTGACGCTTCAGTGGATTTGATGCGTCCGCCGGTCGTGCAGTAGTGATTGGCGGTGTTGTAATCTTCGCCGGTTGTTTGCATCCGCTTTACGGTACAATTCCCTTCTTTTTGACCAAAGAATTCGAGGGCGCCCCCGACGAGTTTGGTCGCGGCTTCGCATGAGTCCAGGCCCAGTGTGAGGTACTCATTGGCCCAGGACTGAATATCCTCCATGATGCCGGACAATTGCGGGGAGACAATTTGAATCGCGAGCATGAATGCCAACGACACGGCGTTTTGCCCAATAGCACGCAGGGCGTCCACAAATTGGCTGGCATTCATCACGGAGAAGCCCCCGGTGTAAAGATCAATTCCCCCGCAGCCGGCAGAGAAGCGTGGCGTCTGAATCGTGAGAAAGCGGTAGGGCTCAGTGATGGGCGCGCGGTAGGAAATGCCGCCCAAGGTGGCGTAGCGGGCAGATTGTGTTTCATACACGCCCGGCCTGATGGACGTATTGAAATTCTGATTATTGAACCAGTCGTCGAGCTTGTCGCCAATGCCCGCCCCCGCGGGATGAGGCTGGAAGAAGAGGAACACAAGAAGAAAGAAGAGAACGGGGTTCATTGGAAATCTTGGAGTCCAATTAGACTTATTTGTTTTTGTCGTTTTTCATGTTATCCGACGCCCATAAGATCTTTTTCGCCAAGGTCGAAGCGTCCGTGAAGCCGTAGGATACGGGCAGGAGTTGATCCCGAACCGGGTCCACCAGGAAGACAGTTGGGACGACGTCCACCTGGAGCTTCGACGCCAAGAGGGCGTTGCGCTGGGGATCCGGAAATTCCGGTAATCCCTTGCCGTCAAGTGACACGGGGAGCACGGAAAAACCGTGTGCGTCGGCGAAGGCCTTCAGGATCGGCGCGAAACGCTGACAATAGGGGCAATCGCCCCGCAGGAAGAAGACCAAGCCATACTGGTCGGCCAATGTGGTGAGATCAGCCGTCTCCTGAATAAGCGCGGCCTGATTTTTCGCGGAAATAGCCTCGGCGCGAACGGGATTCACAAGGGTATAGTCATATTCTGGTGCGCTCCAGATGGCTTGCCTGAACCCCATAGCGAATTGCTGGGCTTGCGCTTGAATGGCGGCGGTGAGCCGCAAGTACTCGAGATAGTTTTCTGCAGAGGGATGCAGGACCGCGCGAGCCAGCGCGTCTTCCCAGGCTTCCCCTTGTTTTTGAAGGATCTCACGTGGCGTGAGCGGCGCCGGCACCGGAAGAGCCGGAGAGGCCGGTTCCGGCTCCGGATCTCGCTCTTCTGGTGGCGGTGGTGGCAATTGATACCAATGCCGCCCGCGGCCGGCCTCTTTGTCATAGGAGGGGAAGACTAAGGAGGAAGAAAACTTCCCCGTGGGAGAGGCAGCCGAGTCCTGTCCTCGCCCTTGGACGGCAGGGAGCAGGACAAAAACGGTGAGGAGAAGGTACAGGAGACGAATGATCATGGGATATTGGGGTGCCGTTGTCGGAGTTTTTGTTTCATGCCATCGACGGCATCGACGACAGCCGGTGTCGTTCCGGCATTGGCTTCGGCTATGACGTCGGCATGGTATTCAGAGAGGTCGATAGATTCAAAGTCAACGGTCGGGAGCTCCTGGAGCGTGAAGCCCGAGCAATCCGGATTTCTGGGACCGCCATAGGCTTTACCAATCTGGGCGCGTCCCTGGACGACGACGATCCTGGCGAGTTTCGAGGGGAAGGCGCAATAAGATTTATAGTCCCGCCAGAGAGCGCAGAAGAAGAGGAGCCGGACGTCGCAATTTTTATAGCGACCGACGTAGTGGGTGCGTTGCTCGTCGCGGTCGATGCGAAGTTCGCGTTCCATTGCATTGCATTGAGCATTGCCGGGATTTTGACAACAGGTAAAGAGGCCGAAATTATTGTCTTTGCATCGTTTATTGTTTCCACGAAAGACTTCGAGGGTACTGGTGTCGAGGGTGTCGGTCATTTCTTGAAGGACCGAGAGATAGGAGGCCGCTCGGGCGAAGTCCGCCGTAGAGGGCGTGTGGGTCTGTCCAACGTCCGCCGTGCAGGTGCCATCCGGACAGATGAGTTGGCTGCCGCAGACGGAGACGGAGGCATTGGGTATATTGACGGAATCACAACCGGTATAGGTTTGTGTAAGGGCAGTCATACGAATCTCATTGGCCGGTTTATGTGTCAGGAGCGGGTCTGTCTTTGGATCGATGATCTGGACCGGCCGGCTGGTCCTGGCATTGGTGATGTATTGTGCATTGGGATCTGAGGCGGCATGAGATTCGGCTTGGCTTTGCAGGGTGGAACCGGCCGAGTAGTAATTCTTTTCAGGGATATTCGTGCCGTGGTAATTGGGCATGGTGTCGGGATCAAGATTGTGCGGGACATCGCGGATCACGGCATTTTCTTGAACGGCGAAGTTTTTGCCGTCTTGAATGGCATCGCCCCTGTCTCCGGCAAGAACGGCACCGGCGCCGGCGATGCCGGCCAGAACGAAAAACCAGAATAAGAGTACGTCTGAGGGTTTCATGGCTTTTCTCCCTTGTGACGGGCGAGCCAGTTTTGCGCCTTGTGCCGTTCCTCGGGGCTGCCGACCCGTGCGACAAAATCAAGGAAGTAGGAGAGCGAGGCAGACCCCGTGGCGCGCACGTGTTTCACCGGCCGGCAGCCATCCTGGGTACAAGGCTCAAGACGTTCAAGGGGCAGCACGAACGTCGGGACGCGCGAGACTCCGAAGCGGACAAAGACCGTGGGATCGATGCTGATGCCGCTGAGCCCGTCGTCACTGAGCCGGTGAATGGCGGCGATGGTTTCTCCCCAGTCGTCATTGACGAGGCCACGAATGACGACCGCCGCTTTCAAGCGGTGGGCTTCTGCCAGCAGCGCGCGTATTTGGCTGTCCGGCATCCCGAAGCTGATGAGAATAAGGGGCCTGATGCGGTCATCGCGCGAAGTAGGCCGTGGTGCCTGTTGGGCCCCCACGGCCTTGCCGACGTGCTCATCGATGAACGGATAACCTTGAGAGAGGCTATCCGGAAGAGAGAAGCCAAAACCGCTCCCTGGTGCGTCTGTATGGTCAAGCGCGCCGGCGGCCGGCTCGAGATGGTCTGCAAGAGCCCCTTCCTGGAGGAGAGATTGAGCGTCGTGCAGGGCACGGTCGATGTGTTCTCGCTGACGTTGGACGGCTGCCGGATCGGGTTCCTGGTAGGCAGGTTGTGAAAACGCAAGGCCCGTCGGCATGAAGGCGAGGAGGAAACAGCAAAATCTTAAAACGCGCAGCATTTGCGTTTCCTCCAGATCAGGTACGAGAAGTCTTCGCCTTTGTACGGATACTCGCGGCCGGCGCCCCATAAGATTGAGGGTGCGCCGAAACCGTAGCCTTGGTCGGTTTGTGGGGTTGGGAACAGCATCTGCTGTTTATATTGCTTTTTCCGGAGAATCGGTTGTGGTTGCGGACCGCACATGGCACCGCTGGTCGACGTGTCTCGAGCGAGAAGCTGCCGGTGCATTTTGAAAATGTGTTTGTGCACGATGACGAGACTGGAATCGACGCCGCCCACGTGATTCGCATGATTGCCGGAGAGCGGGTAGACGGAGCCCTGCGACCCGGAACACCAGAACAATGTATCGAGACCAAAAGAATTGAGGCGGGCGGCGATGGTATCGGCAATACACGCGGCCTGGGCAATTTTATTGCTGAACAGGATCGCCTCCGGATTGAGAAGAAAGGTGAGCTGGTCGTCATCCCACAAGGGGTCGAGCTCGGACAGATAGACGAGGTCGAACGGTTCGGAGGCAAAGCACATGACGGTCGTGAGCGCCATACCGAGCCAGGAAAGAGCCGGGTATTGGAACCAGTGAACCTGATAGAAGGCATTGCCCTGTTCGCCGTCGTGTTCATGGTGAGTGCCATGAGGCACGGTGAGATCGGCAAGCTTCACGCCGCCGAGGGTCGGTGAGCAGAAAGGCGTCCGGACAACCTCGGCAACCCGGGCAGGTTCCCAGAAAGCGAAGCCAATCCCAATGCGGATAAAAAGCGGTGCCGGTGCGGGACAAGTGCAGAGCATCGGCGGCGCGGAATCGCCGTTACTCGGTTGTCCGAAGGCGATCTCGACCGGACCGATAGACATGGGAAAGAGACAGGACCAGCAGATATCCGTCATCGGATTCGGGAACGTGCCGTTACACGGCGCGGCGTGAGCGCGATCGAGAGTCAGCCCCGCGGAGAGAAGAAACGCCACACCGAGAAAGACGGCAACGAGAATCGTCAGAGCTTTATGGTATCGGGATTTCTTCGACATACAGCACCTGTTCCTTTTGGCGAACCGTGGCCGGGACAGTCCGTAATCCGAAACGACCGGCGAGGTATCCGTGTTGATCGAAATAGAGCCGCCGGCCGAGTTGCTCCGCGACGTTCGGATAATTCCCCCGGACGAGGATCAGTTTATGTTTCAGGGGGTCCGGGCAGTGGCGATTGAGCCACCGGACCTGGTCCGGGTCGTCTCCATCCGCGAAGCAGAGTATTTTTGTGAGCGACTGAAAAACCAGGGGATTGACGCGGGTGCCCGCCGGGTAGAGGACGTGGCCATGGCCGTCGGTGATGTCCTCGGTGGTGACGAATTCCAGGCTGACGTCGTAGGCTCGATACGTTTGCGTTCGAGGAAGCGGGAGGCCGCGAGGCCGCGTGATGTACCGCTTGGAACGTTCGGCGAGCTTGCGGCGCTGTTTTTCCAGGAATCCGTCTTTCATGCGCTCCTGAAGACGCTCCCGGATCACCTCCAGGATATTGCGCTCAGGGATTGCATAGGAGGGACCGATGGCCCCCAGGTCACGCCCGTGGCTAGAAGAGCCGATAAGCGCGGCCGATAATGCGATCCCGATGAACCAGGTCGATTTGTGCATAGCGGCTGTCGAAACTGTCAGCATGTTCACTCCAGACGAAATAATAATGAGGAGGAATCTGTCCTGCGGTTCCGCGCGCCAACGCGATCCCGTTTTCAGAACGAACTTTGGCTGAACCCAGAGGTTGATCATTGATGGAGAAAGTCTGGCCGTCCCAGCGGACGACGTCACCGGCTGCTCCTTTTACGTATTTGATGAACCAGCGATGCGGATAGAAGTCATTGGGCGGGGGATGGAACGCAACGAGCTCGTTCTTCGCGGGGTAGTGAGACCTGATGACCAGGTACACGTATCCGGGCAAGCTATTGGTCGTATTGAAACCGATGAGATAAAAGAACGAAAGCGCCCATATGGCTATAACGAACAAGACGCCGGCGAACCCCCAGCGGAGTATGCGCCGCATCTGTCGCGGTGTCAGGTTACAGGCCATCGGGCACCTGTAATTGCTGCTCAATGTATCCGGTATAGTCGGGCACGTCGGACAGGACCGCCGGTGCGACCAGAAGGTGGAGCCGTTCTTTCTTGGCGAGTTGGCGAATCTCGAATTCGAGAGATTTTGAGAAGGTCGCGGCGGCTTCTTGTTGCTGTTCCTTGGTGAGATTGCGCGCAGCATACTCCTTGATATGGCGTTCGAGAATGTCCTGGATATTGACAACGCCGAATCGGACCGGAGGTTCTTTGCCGACGAAGTGAATAGCGATGACGAGCAGGGCGGCGAACGCGCCGGCCAAGGAGGCGAAAGCAAGAAGTTTTGTCGTACTCATCGCGCCGGCCGGTATCGCGTTTGGGATTTGTGGCTGTGGCGCCGCGGCTGCCGGCGTTCCTTGGATTTCCTGTGTTGTTGCGGGTTCAGCAGTCATGGTGTCCTGTTCAATGTTATCGTCGTTGCTGTTCACTGAGTTCCTTGACCGCGTCCATGATGTTACGACCATGGGCTAAGGCCGTTTGAATGGCCTCAACTTCATTGGCTTTCGTCGAAAACAGCTTCTCCGTGAGTGGATCCACAATGAAGCGGACGGGGACAAAGCCTTTCGGCGATTGGATCACCAATTCAGAATATTTACCTTGTAGCGTTTCGAGAGAACGGAGAAGATCAACGCTGCCGTTGTGTTTATCCAGCCAGCCCTTCTCGGCCGCGAGCGCCAGTTCGTCGTCTTTTTGTCGCAAGAAGAGCGTGTAATCGGAGTTGCTGAGCGCGGCTTCGGCGGTTGGCGAACTATGATAATCCGAGAGGCGCTGGGTGATGGTCATGAAGCTGCCGCCGTGCTTGCGGGCCACGCGGAATCCTTCCTGGATGAAGTCGCCGGCCTGTCCTTTGGACAAGAGCCGCCAGGCTTCGTCGATAATACAGAGCTTGCGCTGGGATTTATTCTTCGACAGGTACATGACTTGAGTGATCCGAAGCATGAGGATCAGCAGCACGACGCTTTGAAGGTCGGGTTTGGCATTGAGGGCATCGAGTTCGAGCACGACGAATTGATTGTCGAGGTCAACGGTTGCGGTCCCTTCGAAGTAGGCGCCATACATGCCGGTCTTCGTGAAGGACTGGAGCATGACGGCAAGATCTTTGGCCTGGCGCTGGAGATCCGGGTCGTTTTCATTGAGGGTTTCAAGGGCCCCGACAATCCGCGTAATCGTGGCCGCATTTTTGTGTTCCTCCCACGTATGCAGGATGGCGTTTTCCAGGAGCCCTTTCTGAACGGGTGTGAGGGGCGCGTCCGGAGAGGCCATCTGCGCGACGAGCATTTTGATGAGGGGCACCTGCTCGGCGAAATGTTTCGGGTCATCCGCGTTGATAAAGGAAAAGGGGTTGAGACGAATGTCGAGATCGTCATCGCCGAAGTCGATGTAGGTGCCACCCAGGAGCTGACAAAGATTCCGGTAGCTGTGTCCGGCGTCAATGACGAAGACGCGCCCCCCGGCACCAAGACAATTACAGACCCATTCCTGGGTCAGGAAGGATTTTCCGGACCCGGACGTCGCGCAGCAGGCCATATTGTAATTTCCTTGGGTATTGTCGAAGGGATCGAAATAGGTCAACTGCCCGCGCCGGCCGGTAAAGAGCATCATCGGGGTTTGTGTGCCTTTCCACTCGGCAATCCAGGGGGCGATATTGGTGCAGGTCCAGGACAACCGGGTTTGGAAATACCCGAACATTTTGAGCGCGCGTTTACATTCGGTATTGATCGCCATGGGTAGGGCCCCAAGGAGCGCGTGCATGGGGCTGTAGCGGCTGCGTGACAGGAGCCAGCCGAAGGAATTGTAGAGCCCCCTGAGGGCCTGCTCGCAGGTCTGCTCGCGCCCCTGAGGTGTGAAGAGAAGAATCTGGTAGGAGGCCTCGAGCAATGTATTGCCGTCTTCAACTTTCCGATTGACGTAATCCCAGTCGCGTTTTCTCTCCTTCCACTGCGGGACGTATTTGGACGCCGGCGAGTCCACCATCTGGGTGGCCCTGGCACTCTGCCGTTTGATTTTCCCTTTAATGTAGATTTGATCGGGAATATTGACGGTCATCGTAATGATAAAAGGGCAGGGAAGCCGAAGAATGTTGTTCGTGGGGTCGCCGAGGAGCTTTGCATTGTTAAAGCCCGCCCAATATTGCGGATACTGTTTGACGTGAAAAGGGAGCATGGTGTAGGCGGCATTGTTATGGACGAAGCTCCCGGCGCCGGCGTCGATGAGCAAGGCCGTGTCGCCGTCGACGATCTGGGCATTGAGGAGATTGTCGGGGTCGTAGGTCAGCGTCGGTCGTGGCTCATGCGTGGGATTCAGGATGCTGCTCATGATGTTGATGAAGCGCTCGGGGTGGAGACTGACGGAATCCATGCGCGCGGACTTCAACGTGCCCTGGATGGCTTCTCGCGTCTTCAAGAGGTAGCTGAGATCATCTTCGGAAAGATCGTAATTGCCGGGCATCGTGTAGGAGATGATAAGGTGAAACGTGCGGACGAGGAACGCCTGGTCCTGGAACAGGGAATCCCACTTCCCTTTGAGGAAATAGTCGAGACGATTTTGGGCGAGCGTGGCAAAAATATGATGATTGGCCGTGCCGGCGCTCTTGTTCTTAAGATCAGACCAGGGCTGGAGGATTCCGTCGACATTGTTATCCGCAATCAGGGAGATTTGAATGAGCGCATCCGACCGGTGTTGCTGCACAAAGAACTGATTGAGGATTTTCAGTTCATTGACTCCAAGGCCCGTGGCAGGGTTCGCGTAGAGCATGAACCCGACGGTGTCGTGGTTGTAATACAGGTTGGTTTCGGGGTCATGGGATTCATACGGAAACACGGTGGCAAGGGGGTAGCGCTCCGAAAGGGCACGGAACTGGGCCGCGGTCGGGAGGGCCTGTCCGTTTTGCCAAGCGACGCCGGGCGGGACGTCGCTCAAGAGCGACATTTTGACGACGTTGGTGAACCGGTCGATGGCGCCCTTTACTTTTTGAAATGGACTTACCTGGGTATCACCCATTGTGATTCCTCCAGACGGATATAGACGTACCCGCCGGCGTGAAGGTCTTTCTGTTTGTCCTCCCAAGGCGTCAGCAGGATTCTGAGCAGGCGTGGCCGTGTCAGGAACGGCTCACCAAAACCGGCGTCTTTTGGTGAAGACGCCATATCCGGTGTCGTGGGGGTGACGTGGCCGGGAGGGTCAGGAGTGAAAATCGCGTGAGAGTCCTGCCCCGCGTCGCCCCGGACCTGATCGTAGGTTTCTGAAACCGATTGGCAGACGGCGTCCGGAACGTCCCCGCAGGTGTACGTCGGCCCACAAGCCGCCAGGCCGGCGAAAACGCTGAGCAGGAGAAGTTTCATAAGAGGTCCTCTCCCTCACGAGTGTTGTGAAGGATGGGTTGATCGAGCGAAACACCTTCCTGGAGGATGGCTTCGCCTTCGCGGTTCGCGGCGATTTCGATAATCGGGTAGATTTCATTCGCGCGCTGGAGATAATAGTCGGCAATCTTCTCGAGCGCAGTGGAGATTCCGGCACCCGCTCCGGCTTGCAGAACACGGTTGGGATCGACGGTCGCCACGGCCCCGAGCGGACTGGTTGCGAGTTGCTGGGATTGTTGCTGGAGCGTTCTCCCGAAACCGGAAGCGAGACCCGTCAGGAGCGAGCGCGCAATGAGGGAGCCTTGTTTGGAGACAAGGCGTCCTCGCATGCCGGCCTTCCCATCCTCACCCGTGATATACCCCTTTACTTGAGTTTCGATGGCGTTGCCGTTGAGGAGTACGCAGGAGATTCTCTCAAGTTGGATGTGAGCGCGCTCGCTGGATATTTCGCCGTGGGCTGAGGCCACGACGTGGCAGCTTGACACGTTCGAATGAAAGAAATTGGGGAGTGTGCCATCAGTCATCACCCGAAGGAGAACGGGAATAGGATTGGCATTGGCAGCGCCCCCGGTGGGGGCATCGACCCCGGAGAGGAGACGGACCGAGGCAAAGCTTCCCGCGGGAATATATTGCTTGACGTTCTTGGCATCGCCGTCCCCGGCCGGGCGATTCCCTACGGTGACCATGTGGATCTCGCCGTTTTGTTGCTGAGGGGACGTTTTATCAGGCTGGCCGGCGACGTTCCGCGCCGGCGTGATTAAGCGCGTACCCTGTCCCGGCGGCAAGGGGCTGGGGAGTGCCGGTATTGCCGGAAGAGGTGGATTGACCGTCGGTGGCTCGGGCGTCTTTAACAGCGGAAGAGGATCGGGAGGTTTGGGTTTCAGGTTGGGTATTGGGAGACCAGCTTCTTCTTCTTCCGCCCCCGGCGTCCCCGCCCCCGGCTTCTCTTGCGATTGTTTAGCAAGAGCGCCGACGTCGATACCGAGTTCAGCGAGGCTGGTTCGGATGTTCCTCATGGCCGTTGTGACGTCACGGTTTTTGTTTTCAAGTTCCGCAATTTTCTCTTCTGATTTGGCAATCCAGGTTTCCTCAGCCGAGACAGCCTTCTTGGTCCGGAAGCTTTTGGTGACTTCGGCTGCTTGTTCGCGCTGCTTTTCGCGAAGAGAGGGTTGATCCTTATTGGGGTCGGTGAACCAAAGGCCGAAGACCAGGAGGCTGATCAGGCCGACACCCGCGCCGCCGGCCAGCAGCATTTGCTTACGTTTGGTTTCGTTGGCACTCAGGAGTTTCATGGTTCGATCCTCATGGCATTGTCGCGAACAATATAGAGCGACGTGGACGTGCCCGCAGGGAGCGTGAAGTGGCGGAGGGCGACCGCTCGGGTATCGGGAATGAAGGCAAGGAATTCCTGTTCATGGAACGTGAGCGGCTGGCTGGTGAGATTTTCGATTTCATAGACTTGGCCAATGAAGCGAGAGCCGGTGTAGGTGCCGGTGTGGACGATCCGGGTTTCCTTCCAGAACGGCACAGGAACGTCGTGCGTGTCTTTCGTGAACCCCTTGGTCTCCCGGTCGAGTGCCATGGCGAGCATGAGACGCTTGATTTCCCGGACGTAGGAGAAAGACTGCCGTCCGGTTTGGCGCGGATTCGCCCGGCGCGCCGGTAACTCGGGGTTCAGAAGAATCGTTTCAGATGGGACGTCGCGCTGCTGAGCGATGATCGTATACGTGCCACCGGCACCGTCACGGACGAAGAAGCTCATGGTCGCCGGAGCGCCGGCCACGGGCTTGATAAAGATATCGCCTTGTGCCTCATCGGGCTGAACCCATAACGTCCCGGCCGGCGCCCAGACCTTTTCCAGGCGTTGGCTGCCGGCGACCGTCACCCGGGTCAGTTCATGTGACGAGATAATGGCGGTGATACTGGCACCGTCACGGACCGTGAAATTCTGAATGCCGGCTGCTGCGCCCGGAAAGAGCAGAAGGGTAGAGAGACAGGGGAGGGCAAGACGAATCATCAGAAAGTCACCTCCTCATCTTCCTTGGGTTCAATGGGTTTGAGTTCTTCCCCCGGTCCCTTTTCGAGTTCTTGGAATTTCACCAGATAGAATGAGCCGTTCCGGTAGGCGTAGTCGAATTGGTAGTACTTCTGTTTGCGCGAGACGATTTTTTGCCCAATCATACTGACGAGCTCGCCATTGATGGTGGCAGTCAATTTGGCGACGTGGATGCCCATGGGATAGAACACGGAGCCGATCAGGTGGCGCCGGATGCGCTCGGCTTGCGCATGGAATTCAGCTTTGAGGTGTGCGTAAGCCGCGGGGTCAACGTGTCGAAGGACGGAGTCGAATTGAGCCGTCACGTTATCGTCGTGGTAGGTGAGCAGGAGCTGGCTGAGATAATGGGTCATCTGCTCGACGTAGGCGGGGCTGACCTTGCTCTTGTGGATGGAAAACGGCTTGACGAGATCAGGGGGAACAACGATGGTCTTTTCCGTGAGATCAGCGGTGAAGAGAAAGAGCGCTTGAAGGAGATTCGTCATCAGGAGGACGCCGGCAACGAGCATCCAGACGGCGGTTTTATAGTTGGCGCTGGTAAGCGCTGAAAGATATTTTTCCTTGTTCACCGTCCGAGGAATTCCCGTGAGTAGGATGGTAGATAAGAGGAAAGCCATAAAGAGGAGGGGGTGTGCCAGTACAGGATGCGCGGCAAGAGTCCTTTGCCCCCTTCCTCCTTGATCTGTGCGTAGAGGCGTCCGAAGATCATGGCCGCCACGACGCCGAGAACCGTCGAGCCCAGGAGCATGCCGCCCAGGACCCACAGCATCGCAAAATACGCGCGATCGGCTTCCCACATGAAAAATAATTGGGGAGCGTCGAGGTTCCGGCCAATCCAGTAATCTTCCATGTTCTCGTTATCCATGACTAGATTGTCGCGCTGCTGAACAGGTTATTGATCAACGTGGGACCAAGTGTCCCGAAGACGGCAAGTACGATACCCATCAAGGCCGGAATGGGTTTGCCGGTGGCGGCCCCGACGCCGAGGCCCATGAGTCCGCCGACGATGGCAATGGCGCGCCCGAGATATCCGGTGGCGGCCTCGTAGAAGAAGTCATACAAGTCTTGAAAGTCGGCTCCCGTCGTAGCCGCAATGGCGGTGGCAGGGATGAGGAAGAAGAACAGAAAAAGGAAAAAACAGTAAAGATGGATGGCTTTCATGGCGTTACTCCTTGCTGAAAGGTGGCGATTGAAGCCGAAGCCGTTCGAGGGCGTGATAGATTTCAACGCGCCGGTTCCGTTGCCGTCCGGTGGGGGTGTTCCCCTCGGTTTTGTCACAGCATGAACCCTTCCCTCCGGCGAAGAGCTTGCCCGGGTCGTGTCCGGTTTGCGCAAAGAAGGCTTTGACGGTCCGCGCTCGCTTGTAGGACAAGCGTGCATCGGCATTGTCGTCACCGGCGCGGTCGGAGTAGCCGACAAACAGGAGTTGTTTGTCGCGGACTACAGGGAGAAGATCGATTAAAACGATCTTCTCCGAGGGCGCGAGTTCGGTGCTGTTCGAGGAGAAATACACGGACGCCAGGAGCCTGCCCCTGAGCTTCTGTTGTGGAACCGGGCGATCTGAATCCCGGGCAGGGACGACCTCTTTTTTGGATGACTTGCCGGCAGCCGGCTGGTGCGCGTCAGGCAGCGGATGCGGAGATTCAGGCTTTGACAGATTGGCGAGAAGGGGTTCGAGTGTCGATGTGATTTCCTGGAGCCGGATCGCAATGTTTTCATGTTCTGCCAAGTGCGCCTCCGTCTCCGGTGGGTCATGATGAGTTATGAGTGGTGACGTTGAAGGTCCGCCGGAAGAAGCGGCGGGCACCCGGGACGCCGGCGTGAGAGGCGTTTTTGGGGAAGTGATGATGCAGGGATAAAGATGACTGTTTGTGCGGCACAACACCTGTTGATTACGAGCAAGGGACGGCGTTTGACCCGAATGGTCCTGTTGTGTGACGGAACCAGGTGCGAGAGGAGCCGAACACCCGGACAACTCGAAAACAGCGACAATAGTGAGGATGATGAACATGACGGGTGCGCAAGCAATATTAGACCTAACAGTACATAATACGAAAATCAAACAATGTCAAGAGTTTGTTGTACCGAGAGTAACGGGTCCCTGCGCTTGGATATTGGAACTGCGTATGCTAGACTTCAGCCCCTCAATGAGAGGCCCGTTGTTCGATGCCGTTCTTCCGGGTTGGTGGAAGCGGAAATGAGTCCATGGGCGAATCCCTTGCTTCTTTTTGCAGGTTGTTTCCCGCTGGGAGAGACAACCGGATCTGTAGGGGACAGTAGCAGTGCTGTTTAAGAACCGCCTGTTTCGAGAGAAGGCCATGACCCTTAGGGGGAAGGCGGAACCTCTTGATTCCCTGCTTCGAGTGACTGCGCCGCGAGAATGGATCATTCTTTGCGCCTTGGCAATCGCCTTGCTGTCCGTCGCGGCTTGGGTGATTTTGGGCAGCATCGAGCGGAAAGTCGCAGCGACCTGCATCCTTGCAATGCCTGGTCAGCGCCATGCAATCATCTCACCGGAATCCGGTACCGTTGTCGAAGTATTGGTCCGTAACGGCGAACGGGTCGAACACGAACAGCGGATCGCAAGGATCAACCCCACGCAACTGATACATCGGGCACGGGTGGCACGGGCACGAATCGCGTTGCTGGAGCAGACGCCAGGCATTGCCGCGAACCCTGACAAGGGCGGGCTTGCCGTCGCTCGCGCGGAGTTGCTCGCAGTGGAAGCCCTGCTGGAAACGAGCGCGGTGCTGACCAGTCCTGAATCCGGCGAGGTCGCGACTCTGTCGCTGGTGCCGGGACAGGTAGTCGAGGCCGGGTCGGTGGTTGGCCGAATTCGAACCGGCTCGGATCATCGTTTGGAGGCGTTGGCCTTTGTGCCGCCTGAAAGCGCAGACGTCATCACGCCCGGCATGCGTGCGCGAATTGCGGTCGTGCCAGGACGGAGCGATACCGACTGGCTGGGAGCCGAAGTTGCAGCCGTATCGCCACAACCTGTCGCGGTGCCGCCGTGGCTCTCTGAGCACGGTTTTGTCGCCGCGTCCCGCAGCCACTTCGTACGTGCACCACTGCAAGAAGTTCCAGGACTTTCCATCCCGAATGGCACCCATTGCCATGCTTGGTTTATCAGGCCGCCAATCTCCCTGTTACGTATGCTATTCAAAGAAGACGCGAGCTGATGTCGACGGAAAGCAGAACCGGACTAGGAAGAGATTCCTCGCTTCGCGCGGAATGACAAATTGGGGTGTCGTTGGCTATTTTCGTATCAAGACTCAGCGAATGGTTGCGCATGCTCTTCCGCCCACGATTGCGCACGCCACTGTTTTTACAAGTCCAGGCTACCGAATGCGCCGCCGCTTGCCTGTGCAGCGTCCTTGCCTATTTTGGGCGCTATGCTTCGCTTGAGGAACTGCGCGAGGCCTGCGCCGTTGGGCGAGATGGTTGCAACGCGGCAGACCTTGTCCGCGCGGCGAGATCGTATGGTTTGGAAGTTGAAGGATGGCGCAAGGAGCCGAGAGACCTTTCGCGTATGCCGCTTCCCCTTATCCTGTTTTGGAGTTTCAGCCACTTCGTGGTTCTTGAAGGGGTGGGCAATGATTGTTTTTATCTGAATGACCCGGCAATTGGTCGGCGGACCGTCAGCGCCGACACCTTCGATCGCGACTTTACCGGCGTTGTCCTGTCGTTGCAGCCAGGTGCCGAGTTCCGCACCGGCGGCACACGGCCAGGAGTCTTGCGGAGGTTCTGGCCGTGGCTGAGTCATGACCTGCAGTCACTCGGTTTTGCCGCCCTGAGCGGATTTTTTTTGGCTTTGTCGGGACTCGTTCTGCCCTTGCTGCTGATTATCTTCATCGACCACGTACTAGGCGGTGGCGAAGTCGGCTGGGCCCCCTCCCTGGTCGCTGCTGCCCTTATTGCCGCTCTCTTTGTCTATGTTCTAACGTGGATGCATCGACGGTGTCTGCGCCGGCTCGCCGTGCGTCTTTCGATTATTCACTCCGACCACTTTCTCACGCGTCTGTTCCGGCTACCCATAGAATACTTTTGTTACCGCTACCCGGGCGACCTGATTCAGCGGGCTCGTCTGATCGATCAGGTTGCGACGGTTGGCTCGATACAAGTGGTGGGGATCACAGTCGAATTGGTCATGGGCGTGCTCTTCCTGGGATTAATGGTCGCCTTTGCCCCGGCCCTGGCCCTGGCCGTGGCGGGCATTGGTGTGGCTTCAGCCGGATTAATGAAGTTCATTTCCGTACGCAGGACCGACGAGAACCGGCAGATGAAGCATGAGCAGGGGCTCCTGAACGGCACGGCGATGTTTGGTTTAAGAAACATCAGATCGCTCAAGGCAACTGGCCACGAAGACGAGTTCTTCGCTCGCTGGACCGGTTATCAGGCCCGTGAATTTCTCGCCCGCCAGCGTTTCTCGGAATTGGGACACGTCACGTCCTCGTTGCCGAACCTCGCGCTGGCTATCGGCGGCGCGGCCGTTCTGGGTTTTGGTGGTTGGCACGCCATGTCCGGGGAGATGACGCTTGGTCAGTTGATGGGCTTTTACGTCATTGCCGGAAACTTTCTGCGCCCGGTTGGCCGGCTTGTCCTGTTCGCCGATTTGTTCCAGACAATGGAAGCTGACCTTCAACGACTCGATGACGTCCTGTCGGCATCTGAGGATCCGATGGTCATCGAGGATCACAAGTCAATCTCGGGCTCGCTGGCAAAGTTCCGTGGCCGGCTGCGTCTGAAAGGGCGCATTGAAATGCGTGACGTCGTCTTCGGCTACCAGCGCAATGCCCCGCCGCTCATCAACGGGGTCAGCCTGACGGTTGACGTCGGTCAACGAGTCGCCGTGATTGGAACATCCGGGTCAGGAAAATCAACCTTGCTACTCCTCTTAAGCGGAATGTACGCGCCTTGGTCCGGCGAAATTCTGATTGATGGCGCGCCGGTCAACGTGATCCCTCGGCAAATTCTGGCGGGCTCAGTTTCCATGGTCGATCAGCGAATCAGCCTCTTCGAAGGCACGGTTCGTGATAATGTGACCCTCTGGGATCCGACAATTGCCAGACCGCAACTTGTCAGTGCCGCACAGGACGCCCTCATGCACGACGTCGTCATGTCGCGTCCGGGAGGATACGATTCGCCGGTTGAACAGGACGGACGAAACTTCAGCGGAGGAGAGCGACAGCGCCTCGAAATTGCCCGCGCCTTGGTCCGGGACCCGTCCGTGCTTCTGCTCGACGAGGCAACCAGCGCCTTGGACGTGCTGAGCGAGCAACGCGTCGATGATGCGGTCAGGCGACGCGGGTGTACGAGCATCATTGTCGCGCATCGTCTCAGCACCATCCGTGACTGCGACCAGATCATCGTTCTGGACCGTGGCCGGGAAATACAGCGCGGCACACATGAGGAATTGTTTGCGGACGACGGTGGGATGTATCACCGTCTGGTTCACGTGGCTGATTTGTAACCACACGGCAAGGCGAAGGAGCCCATGTCCACCCAACCGCCCAGCAATATGTCGCAGGTCATCAGCACGCTTGGCACGTTGTTCACCGGCGGCAACAACCGGCCCATCCGGCTCGACGACCCGGGAACGGCATGGTTTGTTGAATCCGGCGCACTGGACGTCTTTATCGCAGATTCCCGGGAGGGCTTGCCGGATTCAAGCCTGAAGCACATGCTTCGTGCCGGTCCGGGTCGTCTCGTTTTCGGCATTGCCGGGAATACGGCGGATTCACTGATTGTCATGGCGAAAGGCCTACCCAACTCGACCGTTCGCGTTCTTCCGCTTGAGGCGTTGCAGAAAGCCGTTCCTGCCGAAGCATTGATCAATCAAGTGGAGCAATGGATCATAGACATGACGGCGGCCGTTCACCGTGATATCACGTTGCATCGCGATCCCAACGCCATGCTTCACCCCGGAGCGACTCAAAACCTTGCTGCCGGGAGCATTCTTGCAAGCCGGCATGGCGTGGTATGGGCCGCCACCCAAGGCCTGTCCGCGACCTTCCTTGATACCGAAGAGCTGGGCCAGGACGGGACAGGATGGTTGCCCTTGACACCGGAGAGCTGGTTGGCTGTCACGAGCCCAGGGCACGTTGCCGGTGCCGACTCGGAAACGCTGCACCAAAAATCTTTGTTGTTCCCGTCTCTTGCTCAATACCATCACCTGCTTCTTCGCGCTGAGCATACCAATCGCCTGCTTTTGCTGGTCGACGTGGCCAATCAGGACGTCGCCCTTGCCGATTTCCGCGAACGTGACGAGGCGCAAGCACGCACGGCCCTGTACCGTTCGCTGCAGGCCAGCGCAGATGCGACCGATCGGAGTCAGGCGTCGGCCCTGGAGGCGGCCCTTGAGGTGGTCGGTCGTCATGAAGGATTGACGTTCCGAATGCCTACCGCGCCGGCGGGTGAGGATAGCAGTGTTGTTTCTTCCTTGCAGGCGATTCTGCATGCCTCCGGCGTACGTTGCCGTTCGGTCAAATTGATTCCGGAAGAGCGGTGGTGGATTGGCGACAGTGGCGCCATGTTGGGCTTTCGCAAAAGCGACCGAAGCGCCGTGGCGTTGGTTCCCGGTGCGACCCGCTACCGAATCATCGATCCCGTTACGGGACATTCTGAGCCCGCCAATGCAACCACAGCGCAAACCTTGGACGGTCAAGCGTGGATGTTTTACCGACCGTTTCCGGACGGTCAGATCGGGCTGAAAAGTCTGACTCGTTTTGCAGCGCGCGGCTTGGTTGGCAGCATGTGTCGCTTTGTCACGGTCGGATTGCTTGGCGGGTTCCTGACGCTTGCCCCGGCCGTGGCGGTGGGATTGGTGACGGGCGAGATCATACCGAGTGGTTCTCTTGCGTCCCTCATTTCCACGATCACGGCCATGATTGCAGCAGCGCTGATCGGTTCGCTGTTTCAGATGCTGCAGGGCACGGCGTTGATGCGTATCGAAGGCCGGGTAGTCACGTCGGCAGGTGCTGCGCTCTGGGACCGTCTTCTCGGGCTGCCACTGGCATTCTTCAGACGCTTCACGGCCGGCGACCTTGCCGTGCGGGTCATGACGTTCCAAGCCCTGCGCGACTTGATTGCCGGTATGGTGGCCAATGCCGCCCTGTCGACCCTGTTCTTGTTGCCTGCATTTTCGTTGATTTTTCTCTACGATCTGGTTTTGGGCTGGGTCAGCTTCGTCATTGGTGTGTGTGGTGCCGCCGCCGCGGTCACGTTCGGCCTGCGCCAGAAGAATCCACAGCGACGGTTGCATGAGGCTTCGCGTCGGCTGACAGGCGGCTTGCTGGCTTTCATCAACGGGATACACAAACTGCGGCTCAGCCGAGCCGAAAAGGCTGCCACCGCGGCTTGGTCGCGCAGGTATTGTGAGCAGAAAAATGCCGAACTTGAAACCGGTCGGCTGAGCGATCATCTGGTGGCTGCCAGTGGGGCAATTCCTTTGCTGGCCGGAGGGATTATCATTGGGGTGGCAGTGTCTCGCGGTCCCGGTGGCATCGAGACTGGAGATTTTCTGGCTGTCTTTGCAGCCTCGATGATCTTTTACGAAGCCGTTGCCAGGCTGGGACAGTCCTTCGAGGCGGTGGCCATGATCATCCCCGGTTACGAACAGATCCAGCCAATCCTGGATTACAAACAGATCCAGCCAATCCTGGAAGCCGTTCCGGAAACGCCTTCGGCGGGAAACCCGTCCTCCAAACTCCGGGGTGAGATCCATTTCGACCATGTCAGCTTCCGCTATTCGCAATATTCTCCGCTGATTCTTGATGACGTCTCGCTCCACGTCAATCCCGGTGAATTTGTTGCCATCGTGGGGGAGTCCGGAGCCGGCAAGACGACGTTGCTGCAGCTTGCGCTCGGGCTTGAACAACCCGTGATCGGAGCTGTTGAGTATGATGGGCGTAATCTCAAGCACCTCAACCAGCGTGCCGTTCGCCGACAGATCGGCGTGGTGATGCAGGATGGGGTGTTGTTGCCTGGGAACATTCTGAGTAATATCACCGGATCGTTGGGTGACTTGACTGAAGAGGACGCTTGGCGTGCTGCCCATCTCGCTGCCGTTGATGACGAAATCACGGCCATGCCTATGCAGATGTACACGCTTGTGGGCGCCAGTGACGCGATTTTTTCGGGCGGTCAAGCGCAACGAATCCGAGTTGCATCGGCTCTTGCCCGGCGCCCGCGAATCGTCTTTCTTGACGAGGCGACCAACTGGCTCGATACCGACAGCCAGGCCAGGGTCATGCGCGGCATCGAAAACCTCTCGGCCACGCGAATTGTTATTGCTCATCGGCTTTCTACCATCCGCAAGGCGGACCGAATCTATGTGCTGGATGGGGGCAAGGTCATCCAACAGGGTGGATTCGATGAATTGTTCGAGGCTGAAGGCTTGTTCCGCCGCCTGATGCTTCGGCAGACCACCTGAGCGAAACGATCCTCATCTGCGGGCGCACCAACTGCCTTCTCATACGCCGGGTGCAATGTATGGTGTGGGGTGTCGTCCTGCCCGCTCACGCAGTGGCCGGTTGAAACTTCATGAAGACGTAGGCCTTGGCCTCGCGCGCCTGACTGGCTTCAATGGAAATTTTGACGTGATTGATGTTTTTGTGTACGAGGAAGATTCCATTATCGAAGATGTATTCTCGTCCGGGGAACGCCAGCAAACAGCTCGCCTTCTGCGGCAAGCACCAGCCGGTGTCCTCCAATCGGGAAAGAATTGGGCGCCATAAGCCAGGGTTTGGTGCCCTGCTCCAATCAGCGAAACCGTACGGGTGCTTAGGAAGTACGTAAACCTCAAGGCCCAGTCTGGGCAACACGCCTTGCGCCGATACCTCCAATTGAATCGCAAGTCGCTCGAACTGACCGTTGATGGCGTCAAGAGTTGAGGCGACCATTTCAGTCGGTCCAGGCCATCCGATCCGTTGCAGATCGTCCATCAGCCCATCGGCGTCAGGAACATCGAACAACAGTCGAATCATTCTGGGGTCCCGTCCAGGCATTGCGCCGATCCATGTCAATTGGCTGTCCACTGGTAGTGCGGCAACCATTTTCCGAATGGCGGCGCTTTCTTGTGCATCGTCGGATCGCCCGACGGCCCAACTGATCGCGGAGGCTATGCGAGCGGCGACCTCTGCCTCACGAATGCCCACATTCTGTGAAAAGGGATTCTTGAGCTTTTGAAACACTCCGGGAGGAGGCCACCGGTCGTCACCGGGGACAAGTCCCACATCGTATTCGAGTATGGTTGTCGCGATCAGGGCTGCCTCCGGAAATTCGGCATCCCGGATTTGAGCCAAATAGTTGGCGAGAAAAGCTTCCGGAGAATCAGGTGGCGCCTCTTGCCCTCGACGGATGCAGGTCTGTTCAGCCCAGCTTCCCGGCACAAGGCCGAGCAGGAAATCGGCGTTTGGCGTGGGGTCGCCAAGCCGAAATTCCAGGCCGACAATCGATGCAGAGAGACCATCTGCACGACCTGCGAGACGTTCCCATTCGAGACTATCGACGAGTCCGTCCGGTACAAGCGAACGCAGGCTGCGCAAGACCGTCCCGCAATCATGTATTTCTGCGGTTTGACGCTCCGAGTCGACGTGAAAATGACTGTCTGGGTCAGTCATGACGGCAACTCGGCCTTTGGGGATGGATGCATTGGGAAGGGCAAGGGCGAGATTCGTGGAAGCCGGTCCACAGCTCAGGTCCCAGTCGGTTATTCTTGCGACTGGGGCCTGTCGCCGTCAGGTGGATTGTCGGGGAGAGAGAATTGCAGATCAATATGGAAGTGCCGCAGGAACAACTTGCGAGTTTCTTCCTTTCGGGCTTCACCAAGCGCATGATCGAGGACGTCCTCGCTCAGTCTGCCGCCATAAGGGTAGTGATGTAAGTATCTCCCGAATAGCTTTTGACAATCGGTTGTGTAGGCTTTCGTATCGAGAATATGCGCATGCCAGAACTCGTCGATGAGTTGAGTCGGGCTTATCGTCTTTTTCGGATATACCATCTTGAGGGCAAGATATTTGCGGTACAGGTGTTCACCTTCCGCCACGGTATCGGCGGACCAGCCTCCTGCGACCTCAAGCTTTCGCTTCAGCATTGTAAAGTCCAGTGAGGCAACCTGTGTCATCGCCTGATCGATATCCATGTAAACGCCTCTTTTCTTTACCAACAACCCCCACTACTACACCAGGGTAACCCACCAGAAACGAGCTTTAAATCCCTTTCCTCCAGTTTTACTGCCGGTGGCAGAACCAGATGTGCTTCAGTTGGACTTTGTTCATGCACCGTGACGGAAAAGCTATCGGGTAACGTCACCCCAAATTCTTCTTCAACGGCCTTTCTGGGATCGTTGATCAAGAGAGTCCGAAATGCATCGTCCGATGAAGCTTTTTCAATCAGACGGTCCCGCGCTTCTTTCATAGAAACCATGAGGCACCTCCCCTACAAGAATTTATGTAAAGGCACCTTATGTAAAGGCACCTTATGCGGCTTTGCGAGCCTAGCATAGTGCAATTCAATTTACAATATGGCCGCCATGGACACCATTCTCCAATGCCAAATCTCGATGACAGGCTTTGGCGTTCGGGTTTGTTGGCCCAGATGTGCTCCACCTCGTAGCCGTTCTTGCTGTGGCGGTGGATGTACTCGGTATCGTGTGCCTGACGGCCGGATATACAAGACACTTAATTTCACGACGCCTCGGGCATACAGAAAAAGCGTCTCATCCGGCAGGAGGGTTGCTACGCCGTCGAGGCGGCCCAGGGCAAGCACCGCCGCTTCGAGCATCTGTTGCGGCGAGCCGTCCAGAACGAGATTGGGTTTCGGCGGAAGCGGCGCTGGCACAAAGGCGCGAACGTGTTCACCGCTGATGTTTGTTACCTCATATCTGCCGCTTTCCCCACGTTTCATGACGACAGTCCTTATTCAGAGTTTCGCAATAACAAACCTTGCTATTTAAATTTTGTGCTTAGATTGTAATAGTGAGGCAATTCAGCGAAAGCCGGGGAATTCGCACTACGACAACCGACCAACGGCCCGCCGGCTTATTCAGAATAATCCAGGGTCAGGTCGTGGTGGTCCGTGAGCCGGAGTCGTGCGAGGCGGGCATCGGCAATGTTGCGCAGCCTGGACCAAAGGATTTTGGCCAAGGTGGATAGGGTAACCGGCCGGCCGGCCAATTCCTGAAGTTGCGACACATTCGTGTCCGCGAGGCTGTTGAGGATTTGCCCTTGGACCCGCTCATCCAATGCTGCGATATTCGTGACGCGACCCGTGACGGGGTCTATCGGGCCTTGAGTCGTGACGTTCAGGGAAAGGGGCCACGTTTCCACGTGGGAAGTATCGGCATCTCGCCGCACCGTCAGGGCGTATCGGCGAGTCAGCAGGGCCTCGGCCGGTTCCGCATTGTCCTGCGAGGCAGGGTTATTCGGCTGAAAGAGCTCGACCCACAGGTCTTCTCCTTCGCAAAGCCGTATCGATGCAATGTCCCGGGTCTCCGGGCGCTCACAAAACTTCCGCCATAGCACCAGGGCCAGATTTTCAGTGGTGGGCACGATCCGTTCAAAATAGGGCATATCGTAGTTGAGGTGTTTGTGGTCGAACTCTTCGAGCACGTTCGTGACGATGTGCTTCAGGTCGTACAGATTGATGATCATGCCCGTGATGGGATCGACCCGCCCTCCGAGGGTCACTTCAAGCAGGTAATTGTGCCCATGCTCCCGGAAGCAGGGGCCGAAGACCCGTCTGTTGCGCTCCTCGTCCCACTCGGCCTTGAAGTACCGGTGCGAAGCGGAAAATTCTATGCGTTTCGTGAGGGTCGATCGTGTCATGCGCAAATGAACGGAATCGGGATCCTAAGAAAAAGGCCAGGAGTTCCGCCGAGAGGCAGAAGTCCTGGCCTTGTTGAACTCGAAGAGGCTGCGATCAGGTACTGAAGGAACTGCCGCAACCGCACGTGCTTTTCGCTTGCGGGTTCTTGATTGCAAACCCGGAGCCTTGCAGGCTGTCGACGTAATCGACTTCCGCGCCGCTCAGCATGGGGGCGCTTTGCGAATCCACAATGACTTTGACCTCGCCTTTTTCAATCACCGTGTCGTCGTCGTCCATTTTGGATTCAAAGGACATCCCGTATTGGTAGCCGCTGCAACCGCCGCCCTTCACGTAGATTCGCAACCCGACGACTTCTTCTTCCTCATCGTGGATCAATTCTTTGATTTTCTCTTCGGCAATTGGGGTAATGGTAACCATGGATCCCTCCAATCAAATATGAAATGAACAGGTCTCGTGTTTTCCGGATTCCCGAAAATCCGGGGTCGTTTCCTCTTGCACGTGAATAATAACCACCCCCTTGGCGGTTGTCAATTTCCGTCAAAGGAAAAATATGAAAAACATTCAGGCGCGCAGGTCTTTCAGCCACTCTTCCCGCATGGCGGGTGGGACGTTCGCCTCTGCCTTGTAGTTCTCATGGGTAATCCGGATACCGGCATGAGACTCATCCTCGCCAAGCACGTTCACAAAAGCCGGCGGAACCATAAACCGCACAAAATGGACCGCGCTGATTTTGTCTTCCTTGCTGTGTCCGGCTTCGAAGTCGGCAAACACGGCTTGCTCTTTGACGGTAAGCGCCAGGGTATTCGGCCGGTCGAACCGCTGGAAAGAGTCCAGAATTTCCTTGATGCGCTCCTGGGCTGTAATTTCAATCATCACGGTGGCGCTGAGTTCGCCCGTTCGGGGAAGCAGGGCATTGTAGACGTCAAGCTCATCCTGAATTTTGGACGGCTCGAAAATGCGTTCGGCGCGAATCATTTCCTGAACCTGAAACAGCAGCGTTTGTCGATTCTCAAAGACCAGCGTCACCAGGGGGCCGACCTCGATCCGGCGTCGTTTTTTGAGGGCGATCGTCTCCCGTCGAAACGTCGCGCGTTGGGCTTCGTATTCCTCGTGGGAAAGAAGATCTGATGGGGTCAACGGGTTCATGATGGGAGGTCGTAGGCGTCGCGAACGATTTGAATGGGATGCCGGGTTCCGTGTTTCGACGGCGTTGCTCCCGCCTGATCGAGTTGCAGCGCCGAAAGCGGGCAATCCGATGCCACCAGGTCGGGCTCGCAATCGGAAACCGCGCGGACGGCCTTCCCGGCGATCTTCATGGACTGATCGAAAAATTCCACCTTGGCGCTCCATGAACCGTCGTGGCCGGAACATTTTTCAATGACTTCGACCCGGGCACCCGTGAGTTCCATGAGTTCCTTGGATTTAAAACCGATGTTCTGGTCACGCAAATGACAGGGGACCTGATATGCGATGCGTTGCGACGTCTGCCTGAACTCCGTGGACAACGCCCCGTCTTTTTTGAGCCGCATCAGGTATTCACAGACGTCGAACGTGCGTTCGGCCAACAAGGCCATGTCTCGCGTCGGCACCAGGTACGGATATTCCCGTTTGAACATGAGACTGCAACTGGGAGTGGGAACGACGAGGTCATACCCTTGCCGGAGGTACGGCAGAAACAATCGCAAATGGTACGTGGCGGTCTGCGCCATGGTTTCGGTATCGCCGAGATCAAAGGAGGGCATACTGCAACAGCGTTGGCCCTCGGGGACGACGACCTCCACGTTATTCTTGACGAGGACCTGGACCGTGGCTTTTCCGATATCGGTGGCCTGATAATTCACCAGGCAACTCGGAAACACGACGACCTTATGCTTGGGGACCGCGGGTTGCAGCGCCGGACCCTGTTTGCGCCACCACGCGGGAAAGTTTTCCCGGGAAAAGGCGAGCACGCGCCGGTCCCGGTGCAGGCCGATGATTGCCTCTAACAGGCTCCGGACCCACGGCGTCGAGAGTACCCGGTTGGTCAGCGAGGCCGTCAGGCTTCCCAGTTTGCCGATCAGGTCCGTTTTGATCAGCAGGCGATCACGCCAGGACGCTCCCTGTTCCTTGACCCGCTGCTTTTTCCACGCGGCCATGAGTCGCGGAAAATCAATCTGGTAGTCATGGGGCGGCGTGTACGGGCAGTGGTTGTAACAGAGCTTGCAGTAATAACATTCCTTCTCGACCCGTTCGTAATCCGCGGCGGTCAGCAGGGAGACGTCGCTCTCGTACTCGTCGATCCGGTCCAGCAGCGTGTTGAAGGACGGACACAGGTTGAAGCACCGGCGACAGCCGTCGCACACGTCGAAGATCCGGTTCGTCTCCCGAACAAGATCGTCGCGCGTCCAGTCAGTGGAAATGAGGTGAATGCTTTTCAACGAAGGAGGCGCCGCGCGCTCACGTTACGCGTTGCCTAACGATTCCAGCCCTTTGGTGAAACGGTTGGCGTGGGAGCGTTCCGCTTTCGCCAGGGTCTCGAACCATTCCGCCAATTCTTCAAAACCTTCTTCCCGCGCGGTTTTAGCCATGCCCGGGTACATTTGCGTGTACTCGTACGTTTCGCCTTCGATGGCTGCCTTGAGGTTGGATTCGGTGTTCCCGATGGGTTCGCCCGTCGCGGGGTCGCCGACTTCCTTCAGGAAGTCCAAGTGGCCGAAGGCATGGCCGGTTTCGGCTTCGGAGGTGTCGCGGAACAATCCGCCGACGTCCGGATACCCTTCGATATCCGCGCGGCGCGCAAAATACAGGTACCGGCGATTCGCCTGGGATTCGCCGGCAAACGCCGCTTTCAGATTGTCGTGACTTTGTGTGCCCTTGAGACTCTTGCTCATAAGATCCTCTTTTGTAAGAAATGATGTAATGAAATATAAGAACTTACATGCCCAGGCTGAACGATCTGGTATATCCCACTGAGATGCCGACTTCGTCAACGTCAAACGTGTTTGGCACATAGGCGGTCTGTTCCGTCGCCCCATCCCCGCTGGCATAATCGATGCTCCAACTGGAATATTGGATGCGCACGTCAAAGCGATTTTTGCTGCTCCCGAACTCCAGGCCGCCTCCGATGAGCCAGGGCGTTGCATCACGTCTTTTGCGGGTCACGCCGCGAATCGCCTGCGCACCAACCCCGAAGTTGTCAATGGCGACTTCAGAAGTCGCGTCCAGCCATTTCACTCCGGAAATCAGGTACACCGAGCGCCCTTCGCCCAGGAAGGCAAATCCCCGGGGCACGTATCCCAGGCGTGCGTTGAACCCGAGACTGTGGTTCTTGCTCACTTCCCATGCTCCGGGGAAGATGTGTTGAGAGGGAATGGGTTCTTCGTGACCCGTGTACGTTCCTTCAAAAAAGCCTTGGATCGCGTTGGAGTAGACCGTGCCTTCAACTTCGCCGGAAAGATATACCTGGTCGGACAGGAACGCGCGATAGCCCAGGTTTGCGGAGAACGCGTTGAATCCGTCATTGGCGCTGTCCTCGTCCGCGATTACACTGCCATCGTCCAGAGGTGGGGGGAGCACACCGGCGTTGTAGTGCACGCTTTTGGTGTAAGTCGCCTCGGCAAGTTCATGGCCGAACCGGACGCCGGCGAACCAGCCTTCCGTGTCGTTTGCCCACGCGCCCGGCGCGAAACCCCACGACGCCGCAAGAAGGAAGAAAAAGAGAAGGTGGTGAAGACGCGAACGCATCACGTCAAAGCATGAAGAAATCATGGCAATTGCTCCTATGCCCCATCTGTTTAAAACAGCCCGGAGGCGTGTCCGGACGAGGCCATGAAGAACAACATGGGAATGGACAGCATCGTGTTGGTCCGTGACGCCAGCAAGGCCAGGCGGGCGGACTGCTTCTTTTCATCCGCTGAAGCTTGCTTGATGCCCAGTACTTTTTTCTGGTTGGGCCAGATAATGCCCCAGACGTTGAAGAGCATAATGGTACCCAGCCACGCTCCCATCCCGATGACGGCATCCTGGCCCTGCAGGGCGAAGGCCGAACCGAACCGGCCCTGGTTCATCAGGAGAACCGCTCCGAACAACCACGTGGCCAAGGCGCCCCAACGGAACCACCAGAGCGCGTTCGGGACCAGGTGTTGAAAGGCCTCTGCCTTGGTCTCCGGGGTGACTTTTCCCAGAAAGGGAACTTGAATGAAATTGAAATAATACAAAATACCGATCCAGGTGATACCTGCCAGAAAATGTCCCCATGCCAATAAGGTTTCCATCTCTATCCTCTTTGGGTTGAGTTCAAGTCAGAACGTTCGCAGACAACTAGACAAGCATTTTCACCACAAAATACAGAACGACGGTCAGCACGAATCCGGCGGTGATCGTTCCGGGGATCGAGTCGAGTGGATTCATGGTGTCCTCCTTTGTATTGGGGCGATTCTTGTGTTCTTACCGTGTCGGAGAAGGGCGGCCGTTCGTTCTCGCGAAACCGATGGGAAAAGCCGCCGCGGCTGGCAATTACCCTATCCTATTCCATGGGCAGACTTCAAGGGAGCGGCCTCAGTTCGCCATAGGGCGGCAGGGTCGTGAGGCGATGATCCTCGACCGGGCCGCCGACGGTGAAGTGATACAGGGATTGAAATCGCGTGTCGGGATGCCACCCCAGCACGCGATGCACGGGGTCGTCGAAAAAACACCCGATACCGGTTGAACGAACACCGGCCGCTTCCGCTTCGAGGTACAGCACCTGTCCGATGAGTCCGGTTTCCCAAAACAGACGCTTGTAGAACCACGGTCCATGTTTCTCCAAAGACGCCTCGAATTCCGCAATCATGCCCAATGAGAAGGCGCTGTCGCCGGCGATTTCCTGATGGCAACTCAACTGCATGGCGATGCGTTGGGTGTCTCCGTCTTCCAACAGATAGAGCGGAAGCGATGCCGGACACTGATTGGGAACGGTCCAGACGAATTGCTCATGCATGGCTTGTTGAAAGGCGCCCTTAAGCGCCGGGTCGCCATTTCGCAGGAGCATGTACATGCCGGGTAGGAGCCCGTCGACTCGATGCACGAACAGGGCCAAGTGAATGGTGGGGAGCCAGGGCAGCGAATCCCACGGCATGGGCCGTTGAGCGACCGGTCGATCCGCGTGAGGCATGACCCGCTCCAGCATCGTGAAGAATTGTTGTGCGGAAATCGACGTGTTCCCGTCGAACGCCACCGCGCTTCGTCGTTGATGGATGATCCGGTGCGCGGAAACCATGCCCGGACGGGAATCGGGAACAGACGCCGGTTCCGTTTCAGCCAATTCCCGGATCGGGGCAGGGGAGGAAAACCATGGAAGCTCCGATGATTCCGTCGAGGTTTTCCATGACGCCTTGGTCACATCGTCGATAATTTCCCAGGGAACGGGATTATCCCGGCTCAATCGGTTGGCCTTGCCTCGCCAGTCTCCGTGTTCCCAATGCCGGATTAGGTCCTGATCAACGGTAAATGGCAGGGGTGCTTCTTGTTCCCCTCCTTTGCCTGCCCTGAGCGAAGTCGAAGGGTGAGGAGGGGGTAGGGGAGGTAGAAGCGTTGGCATGGGACAGACCACGCACAGCAGTTCGGGAAATTCGGGTTCGGCACGATCGAATTCATGCAACCGGTCCAGGCCGAGCAGGGTCCCGATTGTCCGGTCATTGAGTCCGGCGAGAAGAAAGACTTCCCACCCGAGCACGGCTCCCGCAATCCGCAACGTGCCCAGCGCATGACCGACGTCGTGCTGGCAGTAGCGAAACGCGCGTTCTCCATACTTCCACGCTTCCCGCCAATGGATCGAACTCAGCCCCACGAAAAAAGATTGTGCGGGAAAAGGTTGCAGGAGAGCTTCGATGATCTCATTCGAGCCGTGCCAACGGTGCTCCAAACCATGTTCTTTGGGGGCATAGTGATAGAGTCCCGGCTTCAACGGAAGCTCAGCGGTTTCCCGGATCAGCAGATACCCTTCCGTGGGATGCAAATTGCCGCTGGACGGATTGCTGCGCAATGCCCAGCGATTCCCCCCATATTCTTTCCACGCCGTGATGGAGAGACTGTATTCGAAGAATCGGGAAAGACTGTTCAGGGTCAGGGGTTGGGCAGGGATTGGTGGTGAAGAAAAGAGCGATTCGTAAGGAGGAGAAACGGGTTTGTCGTTGGCTTCGAGCAGCGGTAATGCGTAGAGCGGGGCCCCTTCATAGCGCCGGAAGGGATCAGGCTGATTAGCCCAGTCCATGTATCCCAACGCGCGGGCATACCGGTTGAAGTCATGTTTGGTCTGCTCATGGTACTGTTTTACGACGTCGAAGGGTTCCATTGAATTGGATTCTACCGCCCCCCGCGCTCCAGGACAAAGCATGGGATTCCCGGTGTGAGATGGCCAGGTATGAGTCGCACTGGATTGCCGGCAGTGGACTCATGTTGACATGCTCGGTAAATTCGCGTAATACCAGGCTCTGGCTTTTTATTCGCTCGCACAAATCAATTATCCATTACTTGCTGGGGGAGGTACAACGTTATGGCATCAACAGAAGAACGCATCAAAACGCTCATTAACGAAAACCTGAAAGTCGATGGACAGCCATTGAACCTGCCGGAAGATCTGAATACCAGCTTTTCCGCCCTTGGTGTGTCCTCGCTGGATATTGTCGCGTTCGGGAAAGTGGTCGCGCAGGAGTTCAACGTGGCGGCGATGGCCCCTGAGGATTGTGCGAAGGTTGACACGGTAAGGAAATTCGTCGACTTTATCGAGAGCCGCACCGGCTGAACGTTGTTGGATTCACCGCCGCTTTTCAGCGGGTTTGGTAGAGAACCCGGCAAGTGGTCCCGATCCTTCCATGACTTCAGAAAACGTGTGGGAGATACCCGAGCCCCTGTCGGTGTGCGAAGTCCGCCTCGACGAGGACACGGTCACGGTCCTGAGACGGCACGGGAATCCGGACGGTCCCCGTCTCGTGTTGAGCCATGGGAACGGGCTGGCGATTGATCTCTATTACCCGTTCTGGTCATTGCTCCTCGATGAATTCGATCTCATCGTCTACGACCTCAGGAACCACGGGTGGAATACCGTTGGTTCTCGCCAAAAGCATAACGTTCCGACCCTGATCCGCGACCAGGAACGTATTCTGGAAGCGATCGACCGGCACTACGGGAATAAACCCACAATCGGGGTCTTTCATTCCGTCGCAGCCTTGGTGAGCCTTTTTGTATCCCCCCGGAGCAACAGTCTGGCGGCGCAGGTCCTCTTTGATCCCCCGCTGTACAAGCCCGGCAAAAGCCATGTTGAATTTGATGATGTCGCCGAACGCGCTGCTTCAATGACCCGGCGACGCGGGCACCGGTTTCAAGCACAGGCGGACTTTGTCGACCTCCTTCGCTATCTGCCGGCTTTTGCCAGAGTCGTCCCCGGCGTATTGGAACTCATGGCAAGGACGACGCTTCGACCATCCGCGAACGGACAGGATTATGAACTCCGGTGCCCTCGTGAATACGAGGCCCAGATCGTGGATTACATCAGGGGGTTTTCACCGTTGGTGGATTTTGGAACGTTGTCATGCCCGACAAAAATCATCGGAGCCGATCCCACCCTGCCGTTTGCCTATTTGCCGACGGCTGATCTGGGTGACATCGTGGCTGTGGAATATGATTTCCTGCCGGAGACGACCCACTACCTTCAACTCGAAAAACCGGAGGAATGCGTGGCGCTCCTCCGCGAGTTTCTGGAACAGAACAGCCTGTTATAGAACGATCCTTTTTTGTCATCCTCGACAATATGAACTGGATCCCCGATTAAGAATGTCGGGGACTGATCCAGGGTTGTTTTTTTGTCGCTGTAGCTGCCACATCCCTGCTCGGGGGCAGGGACGTGCCTCATGCGGCTTGGAGAGGCCAAGGGCAAGAAGCGCCATAAGGCATGTCCCGGATTTTGATCCGGGATGGCGCGGCTACACATGCAGGAATGACAGATTGAGCGGTTACCGTTTCGGCATCCGGACCCAATGACGCCGGCGTTGGAACGGATAACCCGGCAGCGAAATCCGGCGACGGGTTTCTCCTGCGAACAGACCGGCGAACGAAACCGGGAGTCCTGCCGAGTACGCCTCCGCAACCGCCTCCGCGAATGCGCCGGGTTCTCGCAGGCTCGACAGCACGACTGGCGTCTCGTCAACATCGGTGGCCGAATCCTGTATCGCGCATGGACCAATTTCCACCACGGTCTCCACTCCCAGATCCGCCAAGGCCTCCGCGCAACGGTCGAAGGTTTCCGGCTCGTTTGCCTGGCTGCGCCAGTATGTTGCGTCAAGTGTCTCTCCCGTCTCCACCACTCGACCCGTCATGCTACTCACCAGAGTACGTGACGGCGTTGCAAATGCGACGTCTTTCAGCGCCGTTTCCAGATCGTCGAGACCCGCCGCCTGCGCGCCTCTTTCGGGCAATCCTCCGGTCAGCGCACCCCGCGCCGCGGCAAATCGCAAACCATCCTCCAAGCCGAACACCCCGGCCGCCTGGGCCGCGGCCAATTCTCCGAGACCACGTCCTAATACCACGTTCGGACGAATCCCCACGCTTACCCACAGGGCCGTGAGCGCACACTCAAGGGCATAGACGGCCGGCTGCGTCCACGCCACGTCGTGCAAGTCACCTTTTGTTGCGGCCTGCCCGAACATCGCGTCCAGTAATGAGGCACCTCGGGCTTCCCGTAACACCTCATCGCAACGGTCCAGCACCGCCCGTACCACCGGCTCGCTCGCATAGAGCGCCTCTCCCATGCGAATCCATCGTCCGGCCTGACCCGTGTACGTGAACGCCGTTTTGGTCGTTGGCCGTGGTACCTGTCCTCCCCCCTCTACCAGCTTCTCGAGCCCTTCCCGTAGCGAAGCGGCGTCGCGGAATACGACCCCGGCCCGGTGTTCGAAGTGACTACGACCGATGCCGGCGGTCCAGGCCACGTCGGCCAGCAGGTGATCGGTCGCGTCCCCGGAAGAAAGCGCGAGTCCGTCAAGCCACGCCAGGTATTGCTTCGCCATCTCCCGTAGCGCGACGCCTGATTTCCCGGACAGCGGCAGGACCCGCGTCTTGCGAGAAGCGAATTCTTCCTCGGCCAATGACAGGGTTGCCACTGACTCCGGCAGAGTAACGGCCACGGGTTGCGCGGCACCGGCCGGCCAATGTCCTCCATCGAATCCCGCAGCGTCCGGGTCGCCGTACCCTTCCACCACCACGTGTGCGTTCGTGCCCGAGAGTCCGAACGCGCTGACGCCGGCATGCGCAGTCCGGTCCTGCTTGCGTGGCCAATCGATCGATTGCGAGGCGATCCGAACCGGCAACAGGTTCCAGTCCACATGCGGGCTCGGCGTCTCGAAATGGAGTTGCTTCGGAATGGTGCCGTAGCGCATCGATAGTACGACCTTGATCAATCCGGCGATGCCTGCGGCAGCCTCCAGATGGCCCATGTTTGACTTCACCGATCCAACGAGCAGCGGTCGCTCCTGCTCCCGTCCGTTGCCGTATACCATGGCTGTCGCCTGCACCTCGATGGGGTCGCCGAGCGCCGAGCCGACTGCGTTCGCCTCCACGTAGTCCACGTCCGACGGCGCCACTCCCGCCCGAGCAAGCGCGTCTTGCATGACCTGCTGCTGGGCCGGCCCGTTGGGCATCGTCAACCCGGCACCTGTCCCACTGTGATTGACGGCCGAGCCACGGATCACGCCCCAAATCCGGTCGCCGTCAGACTGCGCGTCCCTGTAGCGTTTCAGGACAATGACGCCACATCCTTCGCCGCGCACGTACCCGTCTGCCGACGCGTCGAAGGAAGCACAATGACCGGTCGGGGAGAGCAGGCCATGCTCTATCAGAAACCCCATGACCCCGGACGACAGGATAGCGTTGACACCGCCGGCCAGCGCGAGTTCTATCTCACCGCGCTGCAGCGCCATTGCTGCCTCGTGAACCGCAACCAGCGACGAGGCGCAGTTCAAATCCAGGGGAATCGCGGGGCCGACAAGTCCGAGCGCGAAAGCGATACGACTCACCGCAATGCTGCCCATCGTGCCGAAATAGCCGCCGTGCTCGCCACCTGCGTTTATGAGGTCACGATACTCACCCGGTCCCAGACCCACGTACACGCCTGCGCGCGCTCCCTGCAGTCGAGAGGGATCGATAGCCGCATCTTCCAGCGCGTGCCAGCTCGTCTCCAGCAGCATCCGGTGCTGTGGATCCATCGCTTTGGCTTCGATCGGCCGGATACCGAAGAAGCCTGCATCGAAGCAGTCGATACCCGACACGAACCCGCCGCGTCGCAACGACGCATGAACCGCCCCGGGATCTCCAACGCCATGGCTCCAGGATTCGAAATCCGGGCGTCCGTCAGAGATGAGATCGACGCCCGATGCGAGTCGATTCCAGTATGCGGTGAGGTCCGGCGCGCCTGGATACCGGCAAGCCATGCCGACTATCGCGATCGACTCGTCGCTGCCCGGGCCGTGGTGCGGCCTCTCGCGGACAATCTGCTCGGCGGGAGCCGATACCGGCTTGGACTCGCTTTCCCCGCCGAGCGCCTCGGCGAGCTCATCGACAAGGAATCGAGTGAGGGTGTGAGCGTCAGGGTAATCGAACACCAACGTGTTGGAAGCCACGTAAGCGCCGGCGAAGGCCCGGTTCAGGCGATTTCTCAATTCGACTGCCATTAGGGAGTCCATGCCGAGATCAAAGAAACGCGCGCGCGGCGCAGGTCGCGCGGGGAGTCGCATGATCGATTGCAACTCGTCCAGCACAAAGGTGCACAGCAGCCCTTCGCGCTCGGATAAGGCAGCGCTTCGCAAGCGCGTCAGCAGGTCGTCCTGCCGTTTCGGCATTTCGGGCACCGGCGCCGTTTCCCGCGATCCGAGAGAGAGCAACTCCTCGATCAGCGGCAAGGGCGCCGTCGGCGCCGCCCCGTACACCGGCCAGTCCGCCGCCATCACCACCGCATTCCCCGCGTCCTCGCGCAGCAGCCGCTCGAAGACCTGCAACCCTTGTCGTGGCGTCATCCAGCGGACGCCCCGGGCCGAAAGGTGTCCGGCGATACGTTCGCGGTGCTCCTCCGCCTCGCCGAGTTCCGACCATGCACCCCACGCAATGGTCTGGCCGGGAAGGCCGAGCGCCCGCCGGTGGGCGGCGAGCTGGTCAAGGAATGCATTGGCCGCGGCATGATTCGCTTGCCCGGGAGTGCCCATGACACCGGCCGCGCTGGAGAACAGGACAAAGAGGTCAAGATCGCGATGCTCGGTCGCCCGGTGCAGGTTCCATGCGCCGAGTACCTTCGGCCAGACCACCGTCTCGAAGCTCTCCCAGCTCTGGTTCACGAGCGAGGCGTCTGCAAGCACGCCCACGCTGTGGACGATGCCGGCGAGGGGCGGCAGCTCGGCGTCGATCCGACCCAGCATCGCGGCCACTTCCGCAGCTACCGTCACGTCCGCAATCTCACTGCGTACAGTGACGCCGCGTGATTCCAGCGCACGTATCGTCTCCCGCGCGGCCGCATCCGGGGGGCGGCGTCCATTGAGCACGATCGTGCCCGCGCCGTGGTCGGCAAGCCAACCGGCCAGCGCGCAGCCGATTCCCCCGAACCCACCGGTCACGAGATAGGTCGCATCGCCACGCACGCGTCCGTGCGCACACGGCGGTTGCGTCAGCACAATTTTACCGATATGTTTGGAAGAACGCATGAAGGCCATTGCCGAAGAAGTCTCTGCCATTGACCAACACAAATGCGGAATCGGAGTCAGATCGCCCGCTTCGATACGCCTCATGACGCTCGCAAGCGCCCGGCCCGCACGGACAAAATCACGTTCCTTGAAGTTGTCCAGATAAAAAACGGAATACCCTACGTCAGGCCGTGCCATCGCCACGTCCTCCGCGCTCCAGATATCGCGTACACCGAGTTCAACAAAACGGCCGCCGCGCGCAAGGCAGGACAAGCTTGTCTCTATGAAACCCCTGCCGGTCAGGCTGTTCAGTACGATATCAACCCCGTCGCCACCGGTATCTTCGAGGACCGCCCTCCCGAAAGCCAACGTGCGACTGTCATACACCGCATCCACTCCGAGTGAACGAAGAAACCCCTGCTTCGGCGCGCTGGCCGTTGCGAATATCCGCGCGCCGGCTGCTTGTGCCAACTGGATAGCGGCGAGTCCAACTCCACCGGCACCGGCATGGATCAGCACGCGCTCGCCCGGCTTTATCCCGGCGAGTTCGAATGACAAGTCGGCTGACACAAACGCGGTGGACACTCCGGCGAGTACTGCGGATGGGATCCCCGCCGGTGCAAGCACCAGCAACTCGGCCCGTGTCACCACCTCCGTTGCGAATGTGCCGAAGGTCATGCCAACGACCCGGTCGCCGACCGACAAGTGCGAGACCTGCGCGCCGACGTCGACGACCCTGCCGCACAACTCGCACCCAAGTTCCCCTGATTCCAGCATGCCCAGCGTGCGCAGCACGTCGCGAAAGTTCAGGCCAGCCGCCTCGATTGCGACCCGAACCTCGCCCGGTTGCAGGGGACGTGCCGGTACCGTCGCCACGTGTAGCGAATCGAGCGTTCTTCCCGCGCCGGGCTCAAGCCGCCAGCCGCGTTCGTCCGGGAGCGACATGCGCGGTCGTGCGACACCGGACCGGACCAGGCGCGCGGCATGTCTCCGTCCACCTCGCCAGGCTATGTGGTTCTCACCATCGGGCCACAGCAGTTCATCGGCGAGAACGGAACAGTCCACAGGGACTTCCGGATCAAGATCAATCATCCGTGGCATCAGATGCGACACTTCGCAAGCCAGGACCTTGCCGAACCCCCAAAGCGTCGCCCCGGCCGGTGTCCCCTCTCGTTCACGTTCGAGGACCTGGGCGCCGCGCGTTACCAGCCATAGGCCCTTGGCGAGCGTCACGCCGGCATCCATGGCGCCCTGTGCCAACGCGAGTGCGCTTGCCTGCGCGTGTTTCACGTCCTGCGCGATCTCGCCGGACGTCGCTCGTCTCCCATGGCCGTCGAGCGACGCCAAGTGCACGATCCCCTGCAACGCCGGTGCCGGGGGCAGACCGTCGAACAACGATTTCCACGACTCCCGGCGCTGCAGTGAAACACGAGTCTTCACGACCTCATGGAGATCCGGACCCACGGCGTCATTCTCGCACGCGACCACCACCGTCTGGTTGCGCACGGCAAGCTCACGCGTGAGCGCATCGCCGACACCGCTGCGATCGCATACCAACACCCACACGCCAGGCGGCTGTGTCTCAGTGGGAGCACGGGCCAGGATCAGTGCGCGCTCGACCTGTGTGCCGGCGCTGTCGTCTCCGCCTCCCAGGATCGTCACGTCGCTGAAGCCCGCGTCGCCAAGCGCCTGCCGCCATACCGCAGGGCCGGCGATTGCACTCGCGGGCCGGTAGGGATCGGCAAAACGCCACCACCCTTCAAGCAGCCCAAAAGTGAGGTCCTGCCAGTGCCGGGCGCGCATGATCTCGAGTACAACGAGCCGGCCTCCCGGGGCGAGCAGCGAACCGCAGTGCGTCAGCGTCTCCCCCAGGTGCCGTGTGGCATGCAGCACATTTGACGCGATGACCAGATCGTACCCCTGCCGGTCGAACCCCTGCGTTGACGGATCCACTTCAATGTTCAGAACCCGGTAATCGAATGAGGCTTCTGCGCCGCCGAAGCGTTCCTCGGCCGCGGCGAAGAAGCCTGCGGAGACGTCTGTAAAGACGTAGTCGAAGCGCCCGTCCGGAAGCACGGAGCGCACCGCCTCGGTCGCGGAGCCCGTGCCGGCGCCGACCTCAAGCACACGCAGCGTCCTGCCCTCAGGAAGCGCCTTGCACAGCGGCAGGAGCGCGTCTGCCAGCAGCCGATGGCTGGCGTGCGCCGCGACGGAATGGCGATAGACGTCGGCCGCCGACGGCTCGCCACTACCGAACAATAACGTCAGCGGCTCGGTCCTGCCCAGCAGCACGTCGGCCAGCGCTTCGCCACAACGGCGCAACAGCCCGATCTCGTTCCTGCCATATGGATGTTTCGCCTCCAGGTCGGCGGCCAGTCGCTGCGGATCACCAAGTCCTCCGTCCGGCAACGGCTCGCCGCGTCCAACCGCGACGGCAAGTTTGCCGTCCGCCCCGGGGGTAAGCACTCCCGCCTCGTTCAGCATCAGGATCAAGCGGGTGAACAGCTTGCGATGTTCGGCTCCGACGCCGAGTACGTCTGCCAGCGCCTGCGGCTCGACTGCAGCACCCGCGTGCCGCCGGCAATCAAGTCGTTGGAACGCCGCGACAGCGTATGATCGCGACAGGCAATCCAAATCGGTGAGTAACTCGACCAGTTGCGCCGGCGACACGCCCTCCATGTGCAGATAGTCGGAGAACGACGCGCATCGAGCCGCCCCGGTCGCCGCGCCGGCGGGCAACCGTGTGGAACCGGGCCCCTTTGCAGGCGCCCGCTCCCGCCAGGCCACTTCGTAAAGCAGGTCGTGAACTTCGGTCATTGTCGCGAGCATTGCCGCGCGCGTCGCCCGCTTCATCGTGAACCCTTCCACGCCTCCGATGGGTTCACCATCCGGCGCATAGATCCACAGGTCTGCCTTCAGGACTTCCGCCGAATCGTCCCGGATTGCCTCGGCACCGGCGCCGCTCCCGCGCATGCGCACGTGGCAGACGACGTGTTGCGGGGGCGGTCCGAGCAGCCACAACCGTTCCCACCCGAACGGCATATAGGTTGACTGGCCGGCGCGTCTGGCCTGGTCGCGCGCCGCCATCAGGACCTGGAAACATCCGTCGAGGAGAATGGGATGCATGTCCATGCCGCTTTGCTCCAGGCCTTGCGGCAGAACGATATCGCCGATCGCCTCGCCTGGGCCGAAACAGATTGTTTGCAGCAGGCGAAACGCCGGACCGAGCACGACCTTGGTGCTGGCTTTGTTGCGATAGAGCGTTGCGACGTCGCCGCGCGTCAGGCCGGCCCTGACGGCATCGAGATCCATTCGTGCCGGGACTGCATCGGGGGACACGTCCGGCAGCATCCGGCCATTCATGTGCAGAATCCAGTCGTCTTCACTTCCTTTGCTGAACACTTCGAAGCGCCGCGAAGATTGCGTCTTCGGGCCTTCGCACAGCAGTTGCAGCTTTCGGCTCGCTTCGCGCGACTTCCCGTTCCCTTCCGCTTTCTCATCCCGAAGGATCATGGGACTGTGTAGCTGGCATTCTTCCAGAGTTACCGACCGGACGCCCTCGCTCCAGAGTGCTCCTGCCGCCATGGCGCCGAACAGCGCGCCCGGCGCCACCACCTGATCGAATACCCGGTGATCGTTCAGCCATTCGGGGTCCGTTGCGCGGACCTCTGAGGCAAACACGGTGTCGCCATGGGCCGAATCCTGCCGTGTCCCCAGAAGCGGGTGTCCCGCATCGGACGAGCGTCGCTTCTGTGCGTCAACCCAGTGACGGCGGCGCTGGAACGGGTAAGCCGGGAGTGCAATACGGCGCCGCGTTTCTCCCGCGAACAGCCCTGCAAAACGGATTGGAAGTCCCGCGGTGTACGCCCCGGCGACCGCTTTGACGAACGTCGAGTTGCCTGCCGGGGCATTGTCGGATGGTTGACGCAAACTCCACAGCACCGCCGGTGCCGGCGTCCGGTCGGACTTCGGCCAAGCCAGGGAAACCATCGGTCCGAGTACTGCATGCGGCCCGATCTCCAGCACCAGGTCCACCCCGCGGTCCGCCAACGTTCTGACACCGGAGGCGAACGCCACCGGTTCGCGCGCCTGGCGTCGCCAGTACGCCGCATCCAGCGTTTCCCCCGGCCCCATCACCCGGCCCGTTACGTTGCTCACCAAGGCAAGCGACGGCGGCGCGATCGCAGTATTCGCAAGAGCCGCTTCCAGATCGTCCAGCGCCGGCTCCACGAGGGCACTGTGCGCCCCCAATGTCGTGTTCAACCGGTTGACCAGGAGGTTCTCGGAGAGAAAGCGTTCCGATATCGCCTCAACCGCCTCGATCGTGCCGCTAACCACCTGATGCGATCCGTTGTCTGCGGCAACACTCACGCCTGCGTATCCGGTTGCCGCATTCTGCTCACGTACGGCCTCTGCCACTTGCGGCGCCGGCGCAAACACCGCGGCCATCGCGCCGGCTTCCGGCAAAGCCGCCATCAGCGCTCCCCGCGTTGCGGCAAATCGCAATCCGTCCTCCAGGCCGAACACGCCCGCTGCCTGTGCCGCGGCCAATTCACCAAGGCTGTGACCCACCACCACGTCAGGTCGAATGCCTGCGCTCGCCCACAGCGCCGTGAGTGCACACTCGAGGGCATAGATGGCCGGCTGCGTCCACGCCACGTCGTATAAGTCACCCTGTGTCGCGGCCCGCCCAAACATCACGTCAAGCAACGAGGCGCCCCGCGTTTCCCGCAGGACCGCGTCACAACGGTCCAGCACCGCCCGCACCATCGGCTCGCTCGCATAGAGCGCCTCTCCCATCCCGACCCATTGGCTGGCCTGGCCCGTATAGGCGAACGCCACCGTGGTCGCCATCCTCGGCTCCGCGTCCTGGCCCGCTTCAGCCAGCGCCTTAAGCCGGTCCCGCAGTGACGCGACATCGTGGAAGACCGCGCCCGCGCGGTGATCGAAATGGCTCCGTCCGGTGCCGGCGGTCCACGCCATGTCTGCAAGCAGCGGCTCGACCGCGTCCCCTGATGAAAGCCCTCGTTCGTCCAGCCAGGACAGGTATCGTTTGGCCAGATCCCGCAAGGCGTCGTCCGATTTCCCTGATAAGGGCAGGAACCGGGTGGCACGCGCGGTGAGTTCCCCGGTTTTGACCGGCAGGTCCGCTGCAAATTCCGGGAGTGCCACGGCCACGGGTTGCGCGGCACCGGTGGGCCACTGTTTTTCATCGGCTCCGGTAGTGTCCGGAGCAGGATACCCTTCCACCACCACGTGCGCGTTCGTGCCGGAAAAACCGAACGAATTCACCGCCGCCCGAGGCGGTCGATCAGGGGTACCTGGCCAATCCATCATCTCCGACGTCACTTGTACGACCCGCGGATTCCAGGGGATCTGCGGGTTCGGATTCCGGAAGTTGAGATGCTTGGGAATCACCCCTTGGCGCATCGCGAGCAGGACCTTGATAAGACCAGCCGTCCCTGCGGCCGCCGCTAGATGGCCGATATTGGTCTTGACCGACCCGACGAGCAGGGGGCGTTCGTCGTTCCGTCCCCGACCATAGACGGATGCGGCGGCGGCGATTTCGACGGGGTCGCCCAGCTTTGTTCCGGTCCCATGTGCCTCAAGGTAATCGACCTGTGACGGAGCCACGGACGCGCGCGCCAGCGCATCCTCAATGACTTGCTCCTGCGTGAGTCGTATCGGCACCGACAGCCCCGGACGCACTCCGTCCTGGTTGATCGCCGAACCGCGAATGACTCCCCAAATCCGGTCGCCGGCCGCCTCCGCCTCGTCGAGGCGCTTGAGGACCAGCATCCCGCAGCCTTCGCTGCGCACGAATCCGTCCGCCCGCTCGTCGAATGTCCAGCATTGTCCCGTCGGCGATAGCATCCCGGCATTGGCCATCACTTCGGTTGTCAGGGGCGACAGGATCACGCAGACGCCGCCCGCGATCGCGAGATCGGTCTCGCCGCGCTCGAGGCCCGTTATCGCTTGATGCATTGCCACCAGCGACGACGAGCATGCGGTGTCAATCGCCACCGATGGACCTTGTAGACCGAGAAAGAATGACACACGTCCGCTCGCCGTGCTGAAACGGTTCCCGGTTACCATATACAGCGTCGCGTCCGGGCCGATGGACTCACTCCCTGCGCACGCCAATTCCTGGTACTCGTAGCTGCCGATTCCCGCATAGACCCCCGTGCGACTCCCCACGAGCCGTTCCGGCGCAATGCCGGCATCCTCCAGCGCCTCCCAGCTCAGTTCCAGGAGCAGCCGCTGCTGCGGGTCCAGGGATGCGGCCTCAAGAGGAGAGATGCGGAAGAATTCCGCGTCGAACTGGTCGATTCCGGAGAGAAACGCACCGAACCGGGAGGCGTCGTGCACGGGCACGTCGTTCGGGAACATCTGGCCCACGCGCCCGTTGCTCTCGCCCGGCGAACCCCTGGTCACCGCGTTCTCACCGGCTTCGAGCAGACGCCAGAAGGCAGAGATGTTCGGCGCGCCCGGAAACCGGCACGCCATGCCCACGATTGCAATGGGCTGGTTGGAGCCGGAGTTGGCCTGTTTTTGAATTTCAGGTTCGCTACGTTGTTTTTTGGAAGGATCGGGAGATTCGGAAGATTTTTTCTTCATCAAAACACGCTTTCTTAGTCATGGGGCAATAGTGCAACGCATTTTCCTATGGACTGTTCAGGCATTATCGTGTGGTTTTGCCTGACAGTCAACCGTCATGTGAATAGTGGGCCGTAGCCAGGCCATGGATCGGGGCGCGTTTTTTCTTTTTCCCCCTCACCCCGGCCCCTCTCCCGCAAGGGGCGAGGGAGTGAAGAGAATATCCTCTCCCTTGATGGGAGAGGATTAAGGTGAGGATGGTGAAGTCTACACGTCCAGGTTGTCGGCGAGGGCGGCGTTGGCCATCAGAAACTCATACCGGGCTTCGGTGCGTTTGCCCATGAGTTCGGTGAAGGTGCGGTCGGTGTCGAGTTCATTGTGAAGTTCGACTTTGAGGAGCCGGCGCGTGGCAGGGTCGAGCGTCGTCTCCTTGAGTTGCTGTGGAAACATTTCGCCAAGACCCTTGAACCGGCTGATGACCGGTTTGGTTCTGCCGTCGGCTTCAGCCAGAATGCGTACTTTCTCTTCATCCGACCCGGCCCAATACACGGCCTTGCCCGCGTCGATGCGGTACAACGGCGGTTGGGCGATGTACACGTGTCCATGGCTGATCAAATCCGGGACGTGCCGGAAAAAGAAGGTGAGCAGCAGGGTGCTGATATGGTAGCCGTCCACGTCCGCGTCCATGAGCAGGATGATTTTGTGATAGCGCAATTTCTTGAGATCGAAGTCCCGCCCGATTCCGCAGCCCAGGACCTTGACCAAGTCCGCCAACTCCTTGTTCTCGACCACCTTGCCCAAGGTGAGTTCCTCGGTGTTCAGCACCTTGCCCCGGATCGGAAAGATGGCCTGGGTTTTCAGATCGCGGCCCTGCTTGGCGGTCCCACCGGCGGAGTCACCTTCCACCACGAACAACTCGCTGAGTTCGGGGTCCGTGCTTTGGCAGTCGGCCAGCTTGCCCGGCAGGTTCAGGCGATGGCTCACCGCGGATTTTCGGATGACGGCCTTCGACGCCTCACGGGAGGCTTCTCTCGCGCGCGCCGCCAGAATCATGCGGCCGACCAGGGTTTCGGCAATGGATTGATTTTCGTGCAGAAAGTTTTCCAGGGACGGGCGTAGCGCATTGTCCACGAGTCCCTGCACCTCGGGATTATTGAGCCGTTCCTTGGTCTGCCCCTGAAATTGCGGGTTCATGATGAGCACGCTCAGGACGCAGGCCATGCCTTCACGGACGTCCTCCGCCTGAATGCTGAGCTTTTTCGGCGTGAGGTTGTGCGTCTCCATATACTGACGCACGGCTTTCACGATGCCGCTTCGCAATCCCGATTCATGGGTGCCGCCGTTCGGCGTGGCCACGCCGTTGACGTAACTCCGGACGAATTCCGCAGGCTCATCCGTCCATTGCAGGGCGATTTCCATGGCGAAGCCGTCGTCGGATGCCACGGGTTTGCCGTTGTCGTCCAACCGGCGATCCAGGTAGAACACGAAGTCCGCAGTGGGTTTGTGCCCGCGATCCTTGACGAGTTTGGTGAGGTATTCTTCAATCCCCTGTTCATGGACGAAGTCGTGCGTGTGCTGCGAAGGGCCGTCCTTGAAGGTGATCTTGAGTCCCTTGTGTAGGTAGGATTTGGCTTCGAGGGTATGCCGCAGCAGGGTGGAATCGAACGTGGGCTGCTTTCCGAAAATCGCCGGATCCGGACGAAAATACACCGACGTACCCGTGCCGCGCACGGCGTTCCCCTTGGTGACCGGCCCCAGGGGTTTGCCGGCCCGGTATCGTTGCTGCCATTCGTGCCCGTGCCGTTTCACCGTCACTTCCAGGTGATCGGATAAGGCATTGACCACCGACGCGCCGACCCCGTGCAAGCCGCCCGAATGAATGTAGCTGCCGGTTTCGAATTTTCCCCCGGCGTGGAGCGTCGTCATGATAATTTCAAGCGCCGATTTTTTGTATTGCTTGTGCCGGTCCACCGGAATGCCTCGTCCGTTATCGGTGACGCGGATACCGCCGCCGTTCTTGTCGAGTTCGACCGCGATCGTCGTGGCATACCCGTTCATGACCTCGTCGATGGCATTATCCAGAATTTCCCACACGAGATGATGCAGCCCGGTCTTGTCCGTCCCCCCAATATACATCGCCGGCCGCCGGCGAACCGGATCAATCCCCTCCAAAACCAAAATCTCACTCGCGTCGTATTTCTTGGTCATGGACGCCCTTTCGTTCGATCTGCCGCGATGGTTCCTTTCGTCATCCTTGTTTTTTCCTTCTGTCATTCCCGATCCTCGATTAAGAACGTCAAGGACAGGCTATTTTTAATCGGGAATCCAGCGTCTTTCCCTCTTGCTCCTCTATTCATACGGCCCCGCTTGGGAAAAACTTTGGGTCCCCGCTAAGGGTGTTTATGACGATCATGGGATTCCTATTCGCCAAGGAGTAAGCTGTTCGGCTGAAGAGGCATTGAGTAAGCGGCTATCGGCAGCGGCAAATTGCAACGGTTCCTGGGTGCCTTTTTGGAGACTGATTGCCGAAGCCAGATGGATGGCATCGAAGGCTCGGAGCGGGTGACGTTCAAGGAGAAATTTGGCTAAAGCCAGCACTTCCCCAGTGAGTTCGATGTGGATATATGTGGTCCAGTGTTCCTCGAAACGTCTGGTTAGTCTTGTATATTGCTGCCCTGAGAGATACTTTTCCCGCTTTCTTCGATTGAATCCCGAATACATCTCAGTATAGGCAATCGTCGCCGTTGCTACGGGAAGATGATCACGGGAAAGGCGTTGTGCGTCTTCGCTCCCTTGTTCCAGGACAAACAGCTTGATGAGAGCGCTCGTGTCGAAATAAATCACAGTCGATCGTCGAGAATAGCTTCTGAAACAGGCGGTCCGGAGACTTTTATCGGTTTCGGTTTTTGACGGGTTCGTCGAGTGGGCAGGGTGAGGAGACCCAGGGAAGCCAATCGAGACAAGCGAGCTTCGAGCGAGGTGGCTTGGTCGGCGGCTTTGATGGGTTGGAGGAGCGCAATCGGTTTGCCGCGTTCCGTGACGATTACCTCTTCCCCTTGCTTGGTTCGGTGCAGGTAATGCGTGAGACGATTCTTTAATTCTTTAACGCCAACCGCGCACATCATAACCTCAAAGTAGCCATTGTAGCTACTTTATAGGCGTTGTCAAGCTCTGGGGTCATAACGCAGGGGTTGGGGGCAGCCGCCGTTCTTGTGAATTTCAGCATCCGGCACCGGCAGTTCGCCAAGGCGGGCGTTAGCCTCTTTCAGGTTCCGCGATCAAAAGTGGATTGCTCTTACTCCCGATGCCGTCCAGCAACTGTTGACGCA
>JAJDZI010000028.1 GCA_022824735.1 Nitrospirales bacterium | reverse complement strand
ATTCGTTCGCCACGCATCTGCTGGAGCACGGCGCCGACCTGCGCGCCGTTCAGATGATGTTGGGCCACGTCAACATTGCCACCACCCAGATTTACACGCACGTGGAACACAAGCGGCTGAAGCAAGTCCATGACGAGCGGTTCCCCAGAAAACACCGCCGCGGCTCGCATGGGCCATCGGCCTCCCAGGAATGAAGTCTGTTACCTCTTCTGTCACCCTTGCCTTCTCCTTCTGTCATCCTTGTATGTGTTCAGTAATTTGTTGACACTTTCTCGGTCTTCTTCTGTCATCCTTGACATCTTTTATCGAGGATCCAGAGTCTTTTCTTTTTCCTCCGCTCGCAAAAACAACCCTGGATCCGTCCCCGACATTTGTAATCGGGGATCAAGTCGGGGATGACGGTAAGGAGATTCTTCGCTAGGTCCTTCGCTTCGCTCAGGACAAGCTCAGAATGACAATTCTGGGTGATCAGTCCCTCTATTCTGTCAACGCCTGTCCTGAGCGTAACGGAGTGAAGTCGAAGGGAATTACTGAACACATACAAGGATGACAGAAGGAGGGGGACGGCACGGATGGCGGTCTACGTTGCAAAAGAGAAATTCCCTGTGGCAGGTTTGATCGTCGGTCGCATTCGTTGATTGCCGAAGGAGGAAAAGCATGAAGTATAAGCGGCAAGTCCATTACGTCAAAGGGGTTTTTGTCTGTCCCCAGTGCAATCAAACTTTTGTTCAGGAACGCTGGGTCGAAGAATGGCGCGTGCGCTGTCATCGCTGTGACTATCGGGGTACCCTGACCCATGTGTCCGTGGAAGAACACATGGAAGAGGAAACCGAGCGGATGTGACGACCGAATTCCCTGATCAGTTTCAGTGGACCGTGTATTGGGAGCGTGAATACACGACGGCGATTGCGCCGGAACGCTTGAAACTCGATTTCCATCCCCACCGCCCGTTGATGACCAACCTGCCGCTGCACGAGCAGCGTGAACTGGCCGCCGGCGGCTACAGGGTGCTTCCCGATGATTGTGGTCCGGTGCGCATGGTGGGCCAGTACGGGTGGCTGGTCCGGTGTCCGGTGGATTGCAAGATTCGCCGGACGAAAGACGGGCTGAAATGGCAGGCGCCCGACATTCTTCCCGAAGAACGGCTGCTGGGGTACAAGTCCTTTTCCGGGATGTACGTGGACACGATTTTGAACAGCGGCTACGCCAAGCTCTGTTGCGGCATCCGGTTTTATTATCCCAAGCAGATCGGCATCATGCTGAAGGATATTCCCAATCACTTTTACCACTACCCGGAGCGCACGTTTTCCGTGTGGGAGGGGATCAAATCACAGGAATACAAACTCACGCCCAACCTGTATGATTTTCTCCCGGACTACGACGCGTTTGTGGCCAACGTGCTCCTGCAATTGGAGAAGCCCACGACGCTGAAACGCGGCGACCCCGTGGCCCTGGTCGTCCCCGTCCTGCTCCCCAAGCAATTCCGCCTGGAAGAACTGACTCCCGACCGCAAGCGTTCGATTCCATCCGAGTAACCCCGGCCTTCGCAACGTGCTTGGCATCAGGGCATAGAAGAGGCTTGCGGGAGCGAATCCCGGAGTTCTTCGAGGTTTTTGATCACGAGCAGGTCGCCGTTGGCGGTGGCGACGTCGATGCCTTGTGTGCAGACCGTGCGGCATTGATCGGGCCGGCCTGCGTGCTTGAGTGATTGCGCCAACGCCAGGATGGCTGCGGAGTAGGTGGGTTTCACCTTGAGGCAGCTTTCCAGGGCGGAGACGGCTTCTTCCCAATTTTCATCCCCCATGTAGGCCTTGCCCAACCCGAACCAGAGGGTCTCGTCATTGGGGTCCATTTGCAGGACTTTCTTGAATTTCTCGATCTTGGGGTCCGGCATAATCGTTCCTTAAGGAACCTCTGATTTACTGCACTATCGGGCGCATGGCTGCGTTGTGTCCTCGCTCAACCCTCACCTATCTCGCTTGATAAGCCTCGGGTTTCGCTCCGGGACGCCTTGCCCTGCATCCCGCTATCACAATAAATCAGAGGTTCCTTGAATATGTGTACATGTCCTTGGTGCGCTTTTTGTTTGTGAACTCTAGCAGAGCGGTCTTCGCGTTGTCTAACCATGGACCCTGTGCTACCATCCGGCTCTTGTTTTCGCCTCATTCTCTCTTTTTGTCATCCTCGACGGTATGAGCTGGATCCCCGATTAAGGATGTCGGGGACGGATCCAGGGGTTTTGCAGTTGCGAACGGAGGAAAAAGCAAAGACTCTGGATTCTCGCGTGTGCAAGAATGACAGAAGGAAAAGACAAAAATGACAGAAGGAGACAATGAAATGTGTCCACGAATGACTGAACACATACAAGGATGACGGGAGGGGAAATTGTCAACGCCTGTCCTGACCCTTCGACTTCAGGCGCGGGGCGCCTCACGCTCAGGGCGAACGGGAGCGCGAAGTCGAAGGGAATCAGTGAACACATACAGGAACAACAGAAGGGATAACGCCAAGGATTTTGTATGGGTCGCGTGGGGATTGTGACGCATCCGGCGTATTTGGAGCATGATATGGGCCGGTCGCATCCGGAATCGCCGGAGCGGCTGCGAGCCATCCTGGCTCGACTCGAATCCACCGGCACGATGTCCAAGTTGATCCGGGTTCCTCCGCGCGAAGCTGAGGCGGAATGGATTACCCGCATTCATGATCCGGCCTACGTGCAGCGGCTGGAAGACAAGGCCCCGAGCACGGGCTACGCCTCGCTCGATCTCGATACGTCGCTCTCGTCCGGCTCGTTGCCTGCCGCGCATCTTGCCGCGGGTGGCGCGCTGGCGGCCGTTGATGCCATTATGGCGAATCAGGTTGATCACGTTTTCTGCGCGGTTCGTCCGCCGGGGCACCATGCCGAGGCTGATCGCGCCATGGGATTTTGCTTGTATAATAACGTGGCGATTGCGGCCCGGTACATTCAGGAGCGGTATGATCTCCGGCGCGTGTTGATCGTGGATTGGGACGTGCATCACGGCAACGGCACGCAACATGCGTTTGAAGACGATCCATCGGTCCTGTTTTTCAGCACGCACCAGTATCCCCATTATCCCGGGACCGGCGCGGAAACGGAGCGCGGCCGGGGCAGGGGAGAAGGGACGACCATCAACGTGCCCCTGTATGGCGGGCAGGGGACGGATGAGTACCGGGAAATTTTTCTCAACGCGTTGGTACCGGCGGCGGCCGCGTTTCAGCCTGAGTTCGTGCTGATTTCGGCCGGATTCGATGCCCACCGGGATGATCCCTTGGCAAGCATGGCGATCACGGATGAAGGGTACGGTGAACTCACTCGCATTATAGGGTCCATTGCTCACACCCATTGTCAGGGTCGCATCGTGGCTTGCCTGGAAGGCGGTTACGACTTGAGGGCGCTTGCCGCTTCGGTTGAACAGCATATTCTGGCGTTGATGGACGCGTAACTCGTGGCACGCATGCGACGAAGAGGGCGGGGCGGAGGCCGGTGGTTGGTGCTGTTGAGTTTGTTGGTGGCTGTTTCCGGCCTGCTCTATTACTTTTATACGGAGGTCCGGCCCACCGTGATTTTCGGATTACGCGACGACTATGCCCATGCCATTCCGTTCCAGGACGTGCCGGCGGGGTTGGATTCGTTGCGCGCGGAGTCATGCGGGCAATGCCACCAGGCGATTTATGAAGAATGGAAAACCAGTATTCATGCCCATGCCTATCAAGATCCGTTTTTCCAGGCCTATTGGAAAAAAGACGGGTACGTCTGGGTCTGTCTCAACTGCCATACCCCATTGGAAAATCAGCAGCCCACCCTTATCAAAGAGATCCCGAACAACAGGGTCGAAAAGGCGGTCGAAGTCGATAACCCGCATTACGACGTGGACTACCAGGCTGAAGGTGTCACCTGCGCGGCGTGTCACGTGCGCGACGGCAAGATCCTGGGACCGTTTGACGATTCGGCGGCTCCTCACCCCACGGAATATGATCCCGCTTTTCGCACGACGGCAATCTGTTATCGATGTCACAACGTGGTCTCCGGGCCCTTTCAATTTTATAACGTCGGCCCCTGCGGCACCTACGCGGAATATGAGGGCGAGTTTTTCATGAAGGAGCAGGGGTTCACGTGCCAGCATTGTCACATGCCGGAAGTGTCCCGTCCGGTGGCCAAGGGCGGGCCCATTCGGCAGGGCCGCCGCCATCTCTGGCGCGGCGGGCATGATCCCGACATGGTCAAACGGGCCGTTGCGATCCAGGTCAAGGCCGATCCTCCCAACCCCAAGCCGGGCGAAACCGTCGGGATAACCTTGACCCTGATCAATGCCGGGGCCGGGCACAAGATTCCCACGGGCGATCCCGACCGTCACTTTACCGTGGAATTCTACGTCAAGGATCCCGAGGGGCGGATTCTCGATCAGCAAATCGACACGATGGGGCGATGGATTCTTTGGCAACCCGTCATCCTGGAGGTGTATGACAACCGCCTGCTGCCGTTGGCCAGCCGCGCGTATGAGTTTGTCTATGACGTTCCGGAAGACCGGTCGGACCTGGTGCTGGAAGCCCGGGTCCGGTATCATATTTTGACCGACGGCCAACATGCCATGTTGCGGGAAACCTATGGGTTGCGGTCGGATGACCCGTACCGGTATACGATCTATACGAGGCAGTTTCCGCTGAATGACACATTGAAAACGGCGTTGCACGCGGAAACGCCGATTGAGACACGGTCGGGATGCGCCGTCCCGGAGAACGGGGTTCATCCCGGAGAATCCGCCCCCGCACGGGGTCATCAGGAGCTTTTAACGATAGGTTGATCTATGTGGAGCACGTACCTCATCGATACGGAAACCCTGGCCCTCAATCTTGGCCGGGAGGATTTGGTGGTCATTGACGTGCGCGGCCAGGGTGCGTACACCTCGCACATCCCCGGGGCCGTGCACAGTACCTGGCACGAATACAGTGATCCCCAGGCCACGGCCAAGGGCCTGTTGGATCCCGACGTTGCCCGGTTGGAGAAGCGGTTGCAGGCCTTGGGGATCAACAATTCGAGCGACGTCGTGGTGTATTCCAATCCCTTTGATAATTGGGGCGACGAAGGCCGGATGTTTTGGATGTTGCAGTATCTCGGACACAAGAGCGTCAAGGTCCTGGACGGAGGCTGGCCCAAATGGACGTCCGAACATCGACGCTATGAACATGATCCGGTTCGTCTCAAGCCGGGCAACTTTACGGCTTCGATTCGGCCGGACGTCATGATCGACAAACAGGAACTGAAAAAATTGGTCAAAAGTCCCCATCGGGACACGGTGATTGTGGATGCCCGGAGCGTGGAGGAATACGCGGGCAAGGAAATCGACGGGTTGCCGAGACCTGGGCATATCCCATCCTCGGTCAATATCCCCTGGAACGGGTTTCTCCGTCAGGACGCCACGGTCAAGCCCACGTCTGCGCTCCGGGAAATGTTTCATGCGTTCGGCATGAACGAACAACAGGAAGTGATTACCTATTGTTTGGGCGGCCTTCGGTCGGCGTGGGTGTATTTTTTGCTGAAGTTGGCGGGGTATGAGCGGGTACGAAATTATCCGGGATCCTGGTGGGAGTGGAGCCGGGATTTTGCGGCCCCCGCCGAAAAAGACATGAAGTTGCTCTATCAGGTCACGGGTAAAGAAGAAGAGGCGTCTTGAAGAAAACCCGATGGCATGCGAGGATATCAGCATGGAAGCACGCAACCGGGGAACGATCATTTTTCTAACCGTTTAATGAGGAGGTGTGGAATGGCGAAGAACCTTTTGTTCGCCGCATTGGCAGTTTCGGCGTTGTTGGTCTTGATGGCGGCACCGGCGTTCGCCGACGGGAATCCGCACGTGGCTGAAGCGATTGCGCATGCGGAAGAAGCGGCCAAACACGGTGGCATGGGGCATGCCGATGCCGTGGTCACCCATGCGCAGGAAGCGTTGAACCATGCGGAAATGGCTCAGAAAGAAGTCAAGAACCCTCATCTTGACGAGGGCGTCAGCGAGTTGAAGGAAGCCATCGCGCACGGTGGCCAAGGGCATGCCGAAGTGGCAACCAAACACGCGGAAAGTGCCGTCATGCACCTGAAGGAAGTTCATTGATTGGATCGAATCAGAGGTTCCTTAAGGCGGTTCGAAAAACGGGCAGGAGGTTCCTGCCCGTTTTTGTTTTGAGGACAGGTCAAAGAGACAACCGATGAAAGCCGGGTATTTTCAAACGCATCCTGAATTCGGGGAAGTGAACCGCAACATTGAGCAGGTGGCGGCTCGTCTGGGTTCGGTGGACTGCGACTTGCTCGTTCTGCCGGAATTTGCTTTTACCGGGTATCAATTCATCGGCCTGGAGGAAGTCATCGAATTGTCGGAACGGGTTCCGGACGGCCCAACGACCCAGGCCTGTATCGAGTTTGCCCGCCGGTACCGGATGCACGTGGTCGCGGGGTTGCCTGAAAAGGCGGGGCCGCACTGTTATAACTCGGCGATCGTGGTGGGGCCTTCGGGGTTTCTGGGCTGTTACCGCAAGACGCATCTGTTCTGCGAGGAAACGTTGTTTTTCAGTCCGGGCGACTCAGGGTTCAAGGTCTGGGACGTTGGCCCGGCTCGCATCGGGGTGATGATCTGCTTTGACTGGTACTACCCGGAATCCGCCCGTACCCTCGCCTTGCAGGGGGCGGATATCCTGTGCCATCCATCGAATCTGGTCCTGCCGCATTGCCCCGATGCCATGGTCACGCGGTCCCTGGAAAACCGGATCTTCAGCATTACGGCCAACCGGGTCGGCCAGGAAGCCAGGGGAGACAAACCGCCCCTGACCTTCATCGGGAAAAGTGAAGTCGTGTCACCGGCAGGCCGCATTCTTGCCCGGGCTTCCGCCGATACGCCCGAACTCACGGTGGTCGAGATCGACGTCAACGAAGCCCGTAACAAGTCGATCAACCCCTACAACGAGTTACTAAAAGACCGCCGCCCCGGGCATTATTGCTCCTGAGCCGCGGAGAAGCAGTTATGGCTATCGAACGCAACGTTGTTGGCATTGCAAAATTCAACAAGGAAGCCCAACTGCCCTACGAATTGCGCCGGCAGGATTTTCAAATAGCCATGCAGGACGTCTATGATTTCTTTTACGACGTCAATTCGCATCTTACCGGTAAGGGGCTGCAACGGCTCGACGACATGCTTCGTCCTGCAATCATGTCGGGACTGCTTTCCGATATGCTGACGGCAAGTCTCGCCAAACATTCTCGCGTGCTGACAGAAAACACATACTTCAATGGGCACCCCGATCTCATCGTGCAAGGAATATACGCCGGTAACGCAGTCAAGGCGGGTACCGAAGGAGTAGAAATCAAGACGACAAGAAAAGCCGGGGGTGCAGTCGATACTCACGGCGCTCGAGAGCAGTGGATGTGTGTTTTTGTCTACACGGTCGATACCGACTCGGAACCAGCCATGGACCGAGCACCGATGAGTTTCACGGAAGTCTACCTGGGCGCAGTTACCATGAATGACTTCAGGAAGAATCCGAGAGGAGAACTAGGCACGCGCACCGCGACGCTTCACAAGGACGGCATCAGGAAACTTCGGGATAGCTGGATATACAGGCTCTAGCCCCGCCGTTTGTTTTGAGTGCTGCAAGTTTCGGTATCGACTTGCAGGCCAAGGTGAAAAATTCAGGGTCCTTCTCCACGCCGATGCTCGCATAACCGACTGCCTCCGCTGCAGCCAGCGTGGAACCGGCACCTGCGAATGGATCGAGAATCACGCCTTCCCCCAGGGGTAAAGCGGCGTGGACAACCTGTCTCATAAAAGCTTGAGGCTTCAGGCTCGGATGAGAAGCAAGTAATTTCTCATTCTTTCTCGTAGGCGTCGAAGCGATCACGTCGCCAAAAGGTTTATCCGGCATGGGTCGCCGAAATCCCCCGGTTTTCCATTTTCTCAGGTTGTCCTGCACGCGGCCGTCGATGGGCTTTCTGCAAACGATCCATGGTTCCCACATCGAGCGCGGCATGACGCTGATTTCGTCGAATTTTTGGTGAGCGCCCTTGGGGCGGTCGCCACCGCGCATGGTCATGGTCAGACGTACGATTTCTCCCCTCCTTTCCAAACCGGCGTCGACCAAGGCGTTCGACACGATGTAGGAAACAAGTGGGTTGGAGGCAACGACGACATGTGCGCCGGGAACGAGTTTGGGAAGCAGCAATCTGCCCAATACAAAGAAAAACGAACTCAACTCTTCCAATTGTTGTTGCGTCAAGGTCGTAAAACGGGGAACGGGTGAACGCTTGTTGCCATCGAAAGACGGGGGGATTCGCCACACGCCGCCTTTACCTTTACGCAATTTTTGCTGCTGGGCCGGCGTGTATTCGTGTAACCCATACGGTGGGTCGGTGACAACCGCATGGAAACTGTTTGAAGCTTGAGCCTCTAGCCAATCAAAACAATCTGCGTTCACCAGGGTGGATTTTCCATAATCGAACGGCTCTTGCCACTGTTGAGGATAAGCGAGTTCCCTCTGGATGCCTTCGGACTCGCGCGCCCGGAGACGATAGACGCCACGCTCCTCACGAACGAAGATGTCTGGCGTATTGAGTCGCAAATAAGATCGGATGGACGACGGGGGTATTGGTCCGGCAATTCGTTCCACCCGGTTTTCGATTTCCTTGACGGGCAACGCCTTGGATGTCAACGCCAATACCTGTAAGATGGCGTCTCGTACCTGCCCGGGAGAGTTTCGAAACTCCTGTTGTTCCATGAATCACAATGTAGACGTCCAGACGTCAAGTGTCAAGCGTTCTTCTTTCTCATGCTCTGTTCTATTCAGCGCCCTTCTTGTATTCCAGCTTTATTACGTTTATCGTAATACAGAGATTGTATGATCAGGTCCTTTGCCGATAGGCGCACCTTGAACATTTTTAACGGCGTGAGAGAAAGCGAAAGGCTTAAAGGTGACCGCGAAGGACGGCACAGCATTCGTATCTCGCGGGGCTGGCGCATTTGTTTTGTCTGGAGAGATGGAGATGCCTTCGAGGTAGAATTGAACAATCACTACGATTAAAGAATGGAGCAAGAACATGATCAGTGTGCCCGCGAATCGTATCGCCATGCACCCCGGTTCGTTGTTGCTTGAGCAGATCAAGGATATGGGATTAACCGTCAATGGTGTCGCTCGAGACATTGGCTTGCCGGTGACGCGGCTTCATGAGATTGTTCATGAGCGGCGAGGGATAAGAGCAGAGACGGCCATTGCGCTGGGCGCGTATTTCGGCCAAACCCCGGACTTCTGGATGAATGCCCAAAAAGCGTATGAACTGTCCAAGGAATTGGTCGAAAATGGCGCAAAAATTCACTCACGGATCCGTCGTCATGCCAAGGATCGGGTAGCAAAGTAGCTCAACGCCGGTCAGGGCGGACGCACTTTTGCCCTCCTTCTAGAGCACGATCAGGATGATCGTTCCAAGGACAACGCGGTAATAGCCGAACACCTTGAGTGAGTGTCGTTTGACGTAGGAGAGAAACGCCGCAATGACGGCCCAGGCCACCAGAAAGGACACCACCATGCCTATGAACAGCGCCAGGAGATCCTGGGCATTGAAGAGGTGGTACGATTGTACGAATTTGTAGCCGGTGGCGGCGAACATGGTTGGAAGCGCCAGGAAGAAGGAAAATTCCGTGGCAACTTTTCTATCCAACCCCAGGAGCAGCCCTCCCACAATAGTCGAGCCCGAGCGCGACATGCCCGGAATCAGCGCCACGCACTGGGCGAGCCCGACTCCTACGGCCCTCGACAGGCCAATGTGTTCCAATGCCGTACAACGCACGGTTCCGGGCCAGGTTTCCACGATTAGGATGATGATCCCACCGAGGATGAGACTCAGGGCCACGGTTCGTGGGGAGAAGAGGTGCTCCTCGATCCATTCATGGGTCAGTAAGCCCACCAGGGCCGCCGGCAAAAACGCTACGCCCAGGCCAATGAGAAACCAGAGATGGTGATGGGTGCCCGTGGACGTTCTGACCGTGTGCATGAAAGAAGAGGCGGGGGATAACAGGTGGTGTCGCAGTTCGCGCTGTTCCCGGTTGGCGTGACTCAGCAGGGAACGGATTTTGGCGCGTTCGTAGGCTACGACGGCCAGCACGGCCCCCAACTGGATGCAGATTTCGACGCTGACCGCCACGTGGCCGGTGAATCCCAGCCAGTGTCCGGCCAGAATGAGATGGCCGGTCGATGAGATAGGAAGATACTCGGTGAGCCCTTCTAACATGCCGAGCAAAACGGCTAAGCCTGGTCCGAATTCTTCCATGGGTAACGTCGGCAATTCGTGCGTGCGTTATAGGGAACAGTGGGATGATGCATGAAAGACCGATCACACTAAAATTGTCAACGAATGAGTGAACACATACGCCTGTTGACAAAACATACCAGGGATTTCATAGTAAATACCATGGATTCAGAGCGCAGGCAGTGCGTTTTCAGCCGGACGAAAGGGCGGTTTTGATGCCGAAAAGAACACATGAGAAT
>JAJDZI010000085.1 GCA_022824735.1 Nitrospirales bacterium | reverse complement strand
ATTCGTTGACACATTTCAGCTCGCCTTTTCCCCTCCTTTGTAAGGAGGGGCGAAGGGGAGGTAGAGCTGGTCCGGAGTAAGTGGAACGCGTGTGATCGTCAGTGTTCATGCTTATTGGGTCTACGCCTCTACCCCACCTATCCTCCCCTTACAAAGGGGAGGAAAAACCCCTGCTCTCCCCGTTCAGTCCCTCCATTCTGTCAACGAATGACTGAACACATACGAGAATGACAAAAGTGGCTATTTTCATATCAATTGATGAAAAACGATAACAGGTGTACTCTAGCAGAGTGAGGGTTGCCTGAACCAGCCATGACACGTTTATCCTTGATGACAATGCTCTTGTGGATTGTGACCCTGGCCCTGTTCTTGCCGGCGGCGCAGGCCGCGGAACAGTGTCCGGAAACCCTGTCTCACCTGAGCGAAGACATGGACGCGCTGCTCAAGGGCGTGCACGTCAAGGAATTCAAACGCACGATGCGCTCCGTCTTGCAGTCGCCCATTCCCCAAGCCATTCAACGGGCCGACGGGATCAAAGAGCAAATCGTTTTTCTTCGGAAAGAAATTCAACACCAGGTCCGGGTGGAAAAAAGCGCCGACTTCATTGCCCGCGACGTCTCCGGCAATCCGGACGGGCCGCTGAAACCGTGCAAGCGACCCGAGGAGAACGGATACTGCAACACGGTTGAGCGGTACTTCATGGCAAAAGCCGCCAACCTGGCGAATCGCGCGTTTCTCAAAGCCCTGGAATGCTACCAGCGCCAGGGCTACCACTAATGATCCGCCGCGGGCGCGGGCTATGATTCTACCGGAGGGGCTTCCTTATCCAGGGCGGCAATGCCGGTCAGCGCAACGGGCGGACGGTCCGGGAATTCCGCCACCAAGCTCAATTTTCCTCCCATGGCCTCCACGTAGCTACTCAGCGTGGACAACAGCAAATCACTACGCTTCTCCAGACGGGATACGTTTTCCTGGTTAATCCCGAGTTCCTTGGCTACGCGCACCTGCGTCCGTTTTCGCGCCTTGCGCAGGTCTTGGAGGGACATCTCTTCGGCAATCAACGCCTTCGCCCGCTTCTCCACTTTCTTCCGGCGCGCCGATGGGAGCCTGTTCATTCTCTCCGCCAGGGTCGTCATCCTGATCTCCTTTCCTTTTTCAGCCGGTCGAGATGCGCTTCAAACCTTTCATCCGCCTTGTCGATCAGCCGCCTGTAAAAACGTCTTTCGTTGACGCCCGATTTGTCACCGGCCACAAGCAGGATGGCCTTCCGCCGGGGATCAAAGGCAAAGGCGACTCGCCATACGCCGTTATCGGCCTGAAAACGAAGTTCCTTCATGTTGGCGTGGCGCGACCCGTTCAGGGTATCCACCCGCGGGCGGGCCAGAGCCGGACCGAATGCCTCGAGAAGCTTCGCTTGCGCAAGTAGTTCATCCTGCACTACCGTGGGCAGCGCATCGAATTCCGAATCAAAGGCCGGGTCGAAAGCAACTTCCCACGCCATGACTTAATTATGATCTATGAAGCATATGCTGTCAAGGGCATTACGTCCGTTGTTACGGCAGGGTCTTGCCGGGAAGCGGAAACGTCTCGGGGCTGCCGAAGGGGAGCGTTTCGACGTAGAGCGAGGTCGAGGGGAACGCAAAGGCTGCGCCGTGGCCTTCGACAATGTCCTTGACCTTGTAGGCCAGACGCTCCTTACAGGCCAACCATTCTCCCCACTCCGTGGTTTTGGTAAAACAGTAGAGCATGATATTGATACTAGAAGCGTCAAAGGCATCCACGAAGACGAACGTCTCGGTTCGTGCGGGATCCATCTCGAAGTCCTCGCTGACTTTCAAGTACTCCAGAATATCATGAACGATCATGCGCAGTTGATCCCGTGTCGTGCGGTACTCGACGCCGATGGTCCAATAAATCCTGCGATTGGTCATGCGGGAAAAATTCACCAGGGCTTCTCCCGCCAACCGCGAGTTGGGAATGGTCACCAAGGCTTTGTCGAATTGCCGTATTTTGGTGGCGCGAAAGCCGATGTCCTCGACGACTCCGTCCACGTCCGTGGTGCGAATCCAGTTGCCCTTCTCGAACATCCGGTCCAGGAAGATGGTAAGGCCCGCGAATAAATTCGCAATGAACTCCCGCGCGCCCAGGGCCACGGCCATGCCGACCAATCCCAAACTGCCCAGCAGCGCCGCCACGTTGAATCCCCATTCCTGAAACACGGCCGCGATCCCCAGGCAGATCACGACGAACTTGGCGAGTTTCACGAAGAAGCCCTTCATGGTATCGCGCATGCTGGAACTGCCCAGCATGGCAATCCCGCGATCCATGAACACAGACAGGGGATCGATTGCCCGGAACAACACCCAGAACAACGTCAGCGAGATCAGGGAGCGGATGAATGCGTCGAACGTGTCACTGGCAGCCGCGGACATGGGAAGGAACTGTCCGGCCAGGTAGAACCCCACGACCACAAACCCGAATTCCAAGGGTTTTTCCACGGCGTGGAGCACCAGGTCATCCAGTTCCGATTTGGTCTTCCTGGTCACGGTCCTGAGGGAGGACACCACGAACCGGAAAAAGACGCGGCGCAGACCCAGGAAGGCCAATGCCACGAGAATGGCCGTCACGACGGCACCGAGGCCGACCCCGAGTACGCCCGTTTGCCATACCTCAGCGACGTGTTTGCCGAAATCCATCATCGTTCGCCATTTATGACCGAGAGGATGGGAAAGGTTGCCGGCCGTGCGTTATTTTTTGGTCCACTTTCCGGATGGAAGCTGGATGAAGTGCCCCGGCCGGGTTCGTTTGATGAGGTTTTTCCCCGCCAGGACTTCCACGGTTTGTAGGCTGGTACCATTATGTTTGGCGACGCCTCGATATTTCTGCTTGCGTTTCTGGTTCACGTCCTTCGTCAAGGCTCGGACTTCCCGTGACCCTTTTCCCGAGACGATTCCCAGGTAGCCTGTTTGAGTTTCGCCAACCAACCCCTTGGCCTTGGCTTCCCCCAAGCTTAACGCCCAGAGGCCGGTCGGCGCTCCGAGCAGGACCAGCAGCAGGATCATGAAAACGAGACATCGCGTGGGTCGCACGTTCATCTGCATAACCGGCACTCCTTCACGTTCAGAACAGTTCACTATTTTCCGCAAAGACTTCATCCAGCTCCTTCTCCACTTTCACCTGGATTTCGTGATCGATCTTGACGTTTAAATTGATGGTAATGGGCTTGTCCGGGGCTTCCACTTGCACGGTGTGCTTCGTGCAACTCGACAGCATGAAACCCAATCCTACGAGCAACCACGTTCCGAGAACCTGATAATGGCTCATCCTCGTCTTATCCTTTTCTGTCATGGGCTTTTTGTTACAGGTCGCTGCAACGGATCACGTCGAGCGAGACGCACTCGCAGGCGTCCGGCTCCTTCCCGGAATCATGGTTGCCCGAATACCTTTTCCAACCGGTTTTCAATATCTTTGACCACCTGCACGCTTCGCAGCAGCGCGGGGATGTTTTCCTCCACGTTCAAATTGAAATGAACGGGCGGGGCTTCTTTCATGTCCGGGTTTTTGCCTTCCAGCCGGGTTGCCAGCACAAGCGTTCCGTCCTCTCGATAGTTCACCGCGGCCCGTAACACATCATAACGAAAATTTTCCAAGGCCCGCAAAATAAGCGCCATCTCCGGTTTTGCCAGGACCAGCATCTGCTTCGTTTCCTCGACCGGCGCAAAACGAATCACGCCTCCCGGAGGCCGGACCGCCAAGTGACCCTCGTGGACCGTGACCGTCTTACCATTCAACGTGATCGGAATATTGCCGTCAAGTACGCCGCTCCCTTCCAACCCCTGTTGCTGTTCCAACTGCAACAGTCGATCAAGCTGCACGCCGTCAACGTTCAACGTAAACCGGGTCGAAGGTCGCACTGAATCAAAATGAATCCGCGGACTCGAGATACGTCCCCCCAACGTGCGCGCTGAAACATCGGTCAGGTCCACGCTGGGTTGCCCCACGCCGTCACCGAACCCGAGACGTCCGAGTCGAAGGGTCAACGCGATATTTTCGAGTGGAATACCGGGATCGACGCGGCCTATCCGCACCGTCGCCGGACCCGCCATCGTCACGTCATCCAGGCTTGTGGCGGTGACGGTGATGGTCGCATTGACGTCTTCGACCGGAATATCCTCGTAGTACCCGTCCAGGTCCTCGGCCATGATGGCGACCCAGCCTTGCTGAACCATTATGCTTCCCGGTTTCTGTCTCTCGTCACTCCCCGTAGACACGCGGCGGGGACCGGCTCCCCAGGTCACGGCCGCGGACAGGGCAAGCCGCCCTGCGGTGACGTCAAAGGGATGCTCCCAGGGCGTGATCAACCGGCTCAAGGTCGTGCCTGACGGAGAAAACGGGCGGGGCACCAGCGTCGCACGCAGGGATCCCCGGTTCGTGGACACGTCGTGCGTCACTCGCCCGGCTGCCTTGACGGACTGATCCACGGTCTCCGTGAGGATATTGGCCTTCACCAAGGCCGGGGCGGCATCGAATTGCATGGCGAGATTGATCTCCGGAGGAACAAACTCATCCAATTCCGATGACAGCCCCAAAAGCTTCACCATGCCCGTGGTTTGCCATTCGTTGCCGTTCCCCCACGCTTTCTGAACGTGCAATCCCACTCGCTCCATGGTGACGATACGGCCGCCCCAGTCAAGCCGGGGACGCCTGACGCGCGCCGTGCCCGTGGTTTGCCATTGCTTGCCTTGTCCGCTCGCTTCTTGAAGACGCAGCCCCACTCCTTCGAGAGCAACCGTGTGCCCGCCCCAGTCAAGCCGGGGAAGCATCACGCGTGTCGTGGTTGGTCCGACCTTCCATATCTTTGAGGACCATTCCACGGAAACCGGGAAGGTGCGGCCGACGTAGAACTCCGTAAGATTTGCCGTGCCTTGCTCAAATTGCAACGGTCCGGTCTTGACCCAGGAGCCTTTTTCCACTTCGGCGCGGATGGCGGGTTTTTGAAACGCCAGCGTGCCCGTCACGTCCCAGCGGAGATCTTTAACGTGGACCGGTCCTGACTCGATAGCCGGCAACGTCCCCCAGAGGCGACCGTGCACGTCGGCTTTTGTGGATAGCGGGTCCCGGAACGGACCGGAGGCGCTGGTCACGACAACGTCGAGCCCGACCGGTGCAGGCTTCGCGCTGTATTGCACCCGAATGGGGCCATCGAGATACCAGTGCGGATCGTCACCAGACGCAATCCGGGCGTTGACGGTATCCTGCAATTGCAGATGAACCGCCCCTTTCTCTTTGAGCGGCATCAAAAAGGAAGTTCCCTTCAGAAGATTGGCCGGAGGGCGTACCAGGCCTTTCACAAAAGAAGGCGGAAACAGCGTCACGGCGACGCCGGTCGCATCAGCATCGACTTCGCCGGAAAGCGTCCCGGCGACGTTTTCGCTGTTCTCTCCCCAAGCCGGAAGCTCCACGGAAGCTTGAAACGCGCCATGCACGCGCGTCGAAGCGTCCCGGAGCAGACGATCGAATGATTCGATCTGCCTCGTGGATCCATCCCCCTGAAATTCCACCACTCCATCGACCCGTTCCAGATCAGGCCCAAGCGGCAGCAGTAAGGCCAGGAAGGGGGTTGCTCGCTTGAGATTCGCTTTCAAGGAGCCTTGCCAGTGCAGGGCCTGGGAAGCCTGGACGGTAAACTCAATGTCCAGCAGGGATTCGGCAGGGTCTTTGCCGGAGTGCAGCAGAACCGTTGTCCTGCCATGAGGATTCATCGTCAGTTGCAGGGCATACGGCGCGCCTTTCGTTCCCTGAAACGTGATGGCTCCGGTCAGTGTTTTGGTTTCGTGGCGTAGCGTTCCGGAGACCTTCAAGCGCTGGAATGGCCCGGTCGCCCGCTCTCGAAAGATACTTGCATTCGTCAAAGCGAATCGTCCGGCCCGGGGATGGAGCAGGAATTCCGATACAGAATCCAGGATCGCGGCAACCGTGGCGAGCAAAGGTTCACCGGGGGCAGGCTCCGATTGAGCGCCGGGTCCTCCTCTCAGTTCCAGGTGTAAGGCTTCGATCCGCGCCTCATCGAGAAAACCTTCCTGCAACCGCGCAAGCTCATAGTCGAGCGTCAGCCCCCTGATCGTCAGGTGAGCCGTTTCCGGTCCCAGGTCTTTTTGAAAGGAAACCAGCGGGACCACGGTTCGTCGCAAACCGGGACGTTCGATCTCCACGTTGACATGCTTGCAACCGAAGGCTGCAAGCTGGCGTTCCACAAAAAGGGAAGCCATGCCGGGGAGGAGCATCCAAAGCGCGAGACTGAGCGACGCCAATATCCCCAGACCCCAAAGCACCTTGCCCCAGAAGGGAATTGAACGTTTGACCGCCATGATGAAACTGCGCTTTGCTAACCTGACCTACTGTCACTTATACATGTTCAGTATTCAAGTTTCTCACAGGACAGTATCGCATTGCTATGCAAGGCGGAAAATTGATCCAAGCTCCAGCCCCATTCCTACCGCCCTATCCAGGGGCTTGAAAACGCTGGTGAAATCGCGTATATTTACATAGGCAAATCATTCAATCTCGCGTTAGACGAGAAAAATCCTGACGTTTGAGGCCGCCCGGGGGCCCAGGTAGGAGGGCATGATGGCCAGCAGCGCACCGCGGATTGAGGACAAACGATTTTCCTTGACATTTTGGAATAATCGATATGATATAACCGCCGAGCCGAGCCGAGCCGAGCCGAGCCGAGCCGAGCCGAGCCGAGCCGAGCCGAGCCGAGCCGAGCCGCCCTTCCGGCGTCCGCGTGACGGCCATGGGCATCGTCTCATGGCTGCGCCGCCCGGGGCGCTCCGCCTCCCGGCCTGAGTCCTCCCCCGCCTGTCGGCGCTTCGCGTCCGGTCGGCCCGCTTCTTCCTCCGACAGTTTCGATCCTTCTCCCGCCCGCCCTGTTGCGGGTATCCGTCCTGCCGCCTGCCGTCCGCGGCGGGGCCTTGCCGCCGCCCTGCTCTCCCTGCCGCTTCTGCTCCTGGCGGGGGCGGGTTCGCCGGCCGCGGCGCAGGACACCACCGCACCCCGTGTGACCTCGATCGAGCGCCAGTCCCCGACCTCCTCGCCGACCAACGCCCGCAGCGTGACC
>JAJDZI010000022.1 GCA_022824735.1 Nitrospirales bacterium | reverse complement strand
GTCAAGGATGACAGAGGGGGAGAGGGGCGAGGGGAGGCATGGAATGGAATTTCCTCTCCCTTGATGGGAGAGGATGAAGGTGAGGGTGAGTAGGGGCAGGCCCCTGTGCCTGCCCTCCACAGAAAGGACAACCACAGGGGGTTGTCCCTACATGCTGTCAACGAATTAGTGAACACATACAGGGATGACAGAGGGGGAAAGCCGGGGATTGTAGATGTTCGCTCATTCGTTGGCAGAATGTAGGATGACCACGGCGGGGTGAGGTGTCCCTCGCGGACCCGCGACGCATTACCCGTCAATGGTTGTGGGCGTGAGGGCGGGTTCTCTATAATATTTCTCGTTGAAGGGGCTCTTGGACGCATGAAGAAAAAAGTGGCTTTTTACACGGCGGGGTGTCGCCTCAATCAATCGGAGACCGCGGTCCTGACCGACCGGTTTACGACCATGGGTTACGAACGGGTGGCCTATGGAGAGCCGACTGACGTGCTTGTGTTGAACACGTGCAGCGTGACGGAAAACGCAGAGGCCGATTGCCGGCGGGTCATTCGCCGGACGTTGCGCCATTCGCCCCGGGCGTTCGTCGCGGTGACGGGATGCTACGCGCAGACCGGGCTCGATACCTTGCAGCGCCTTCCGGGGGTGGACCTGGTCTTGGGTAACCAATACAAAATGTTGCTGCCGGACTATCTGGAAGAGATGCCTGGCGCGCACAAACGCGCGTCGACGTTTGTCCGGCATTCAGGATCGATAAGCCGTGAGGATTTTGTTCAGGACGGGGTGGGGGAATACGCGACGACGCGAGCCAATTTGAAGATTCAGGACGGTTGCAATTTCATGTGTTCCTTTTGCCTGATCCCATTTGCCAGGGGACGGGAACGAAGCCGTCTGGCCGGCGACGCGGTGCGAGAGGCTGAACAACTGGTGGAACGGGGTCACCGGGAACTGGTCCTGACCGGTGTGAATATCGGGCGATTCGCCAATGGAGGGCTTCTTGATCTGATTGAACGGTTGGAACGCCTCCCCGGATTGGCCCGCATCCGAATTTCTTCCATCGAACCCACGACCATTCCCGACGCGCTCATCGAGTATATGCGCACCTCAAGGAAGTTATGCCGGTTTTTCCACGTGCCCTTGCAGAGCGGGCATGACGGGATTCTGTCGGCGATGAACCGTCGTTACACCGTGAGGGAGTATCGGGCTTGGGTGGAAGACGTCGCGCAAAGGATTCCCGGCGTCTGCGTCGGCACCGACGTGCTTGTCGGGTTTCCCGGAGAAACCGATCGCGAGTTTTCGGCGACCTGCGACGTGGTCCGTGACCTGCCGTTGGCGTATGCTCACGTGTTCAGCTATTCCGCTCGACCGGGGACCCCGGCCGCCCGTTTGAGCAATCCCGTGTCTTCGGCCGTGATCAAGACCCGGAACCGGGTGCTTTCGCGGTTGTCTGCGATGAAACGGGCGCAGTTCTACCAGCAATTTCTCGACAGGGATTGCCTGGTGTTGTTTGAATCTATGGGCAAGGACGGTTTATGGACCGGCCTGACGGATAATTTTCTCAGGGTGAGCGTGGCCGGTTCCGGCTCGTTGGCCAACCAGATACGGCAGGTCAGGCTGACCGGGGTCATGGAACATGCGGCCTTGGGGAAGTTGACGGATGGGGAGCAGCCGCGGCCAAGGCGGTTCCCGATTCCGGTGTTTCAATCCTTTAAGGAAGCTGCGTTGCCGGCGTAGTACAGTCCCGGGCAACGGGACAAGAGGGTCTCAAGTGTCCTATCGCGTTTACGTTCAAACGTTCGGTTGTCAGATGAATGAATATGACACCGAATTGGTGCAGTCGTTGTTGAAAGACCGGGGGTTTGTGTTGACGGAACATCCGGAACGGGCCGACGTGGTGCTGATGAATACCTGCGCGATCCGGGAAAACGCGCATAACCGCGTCTACGGCCACCTGGCCGAGTGGAAGGCGATGAAGCAATCACGGCAGGTGGTCGTCGGCGTTCTCGGGTGCATGGCCCAGAACCTGAAAAAAGAATTGATGGAGGCGCAACCCGTCATCGACGTGCTTGCCGGACCGGATTCCTATCGACAACTGCCGGATCTGCTGACAAAGGCGCTGGAACACCGCGAACCGTCGATGGCCGTGGACCTGTCGGAATACGAAACCTACGAAGCGATTCTTCCGGAACGCAAGCCCGGGGTCAACGCCTGGATTGCGATCATGCGGGGCTGTGATAATTTCTGCAGCTTCTGCGTTGTTCCCTACACTCGTGGGCGGGAACGGTCTCGCCCTGCGCAGGGGATCCTGGAAGAAGCACGTGCCCTCGCGGCTCAAGGGTACAAACAGGTCACGCTTCTGGGACAGAACGTCAATTCATACCGGAGCGACGAGGTCACGTTTGCCACACTTCTTTCCAACGTGGCCGGCGTCCCCGGCATCGAACGCGTCCGCTTCACGTCCCCGCATCCCAAGGACTTTCCGCCCGACCTGATCGAGGTGGTGGCGCATCACCCGAACGTGTGCCGGCACATTCATCTTCCGCTTCAGGCGGGGAGCGATCGCATCCTGGACCTGATGGGACGGTCGTATACGCGGGCGGAGTACCGGGCCCTGGTAGCCGAAATCCGGAAGCAGGGGGACATTGCCCTCAGCACGGACGTCATTGCGGGTTTTTGCACCGAGACCCACGAGGAATTTCTCGAGACCCATGAACTGATGCGGGAGATCGAATTTCAGTCGGCCTATATATTCAAGTACTCGGAACGAAAGAACACCATTGCCTCTCGAAAATTCCCCGACGACGTTTCCGAAGCCGTCAAATCGGCACGGGTCACGCAGTTGGTTGACCTTCAGCGAACGATTTCCGCCGGGAAAAACCGGCAAGCGATTGGAACGGACGTGGACGTGCTGGTGGAAGGCAATGCGAAAAAATCTTCCCGGCAATGGATGGGGCACACGGAAAGCAACGTGACCGTCGTCTGGGATAAAGACGCGCTTCCCCTCTCACTCGGAGACCGGATTACGATCAAGGTGGAGGACGCCTCGGCCTCTACGCTCTTCGGGACCCCCGTTTCCTCCCTCGCCTCCGTCGGCTGAAATCATGCCTGCTGGCCCAAGAGATACAAGTTTCTTGCGTGAACGCCGAGTTGACCGGCTCCGCCGCGCCTTGTATATAATGGGCTCCCTTGAAATGCGCCTTTTCCAGGCCCACTTCCGTCAAACAACCAGTTCGCGCCCGTAGCTCAATGGATAGAGCATTTGACTACGGATCAAAAGGTTAGAGGTTCGACTCCTCTCGGGCGCGCCATTACATTCGTGTTTCAGGCAAAAACGACCTCTTGAGGTTTTTCTCCCCTGAGGCGGGGAGTGACTTTGACCGTGACTTTTCGGTCCAATTTATTGAGAAAACCAAACAATCGTTCTTGGGAAAAGAGCGTGTAGCGTCCGTTCATCAGATTAGACACTTCAGGTTGTTTGATCCCGAGAAGTTTTCCTATTTCCCGTTGTTTTAGATTCCGGTCTTCAAGGATCATTCTCACTGAATGCCCAAGCTGGGCTCGGGTGAGCAGTTCTTCAGGATGGTCCAGGCCCAGATCAGCAAAGACATTCCCCGAACTTTCTTCAAACTCAATTTTGGAGTTCTTCATCATCATGTTCGTTATTCCTTGGCTAATTGCTTCGCTTCCTTAAACCGCCGTTCAACCATTTCGATATCTTTTTTTGACGTCTTTCGCCCAGTCGGTGATTTTTTCTGAAAAGCATGTAGCACATACACATGCTTCCCTAGTTGAACCGCGTACATTGTGCGGAAGGTATTGGTATCAAATCGCGTGACAATTTCAAAAACTCCGCTCCCGATTCCCTTCAATGACTTGGCTAGGGCAGGGGTGGCCCCTAATTGCACATCATAGAGGGCCGAGCCAATATCTTGCCGGACCGATGGTGGAAAGGATTGCACCTGTTTTCGTGAATCTCCCAACCAGATGAGAGGCTTCTTTTCTTCGTATTCCATAGCCTCTCTGTAATTCTATAAGCAATTACTTATAATATCAAAAAAACAGTAGATTTCAAAGTATTTCTTCGCTGCCCGCCGAAACGGAGCCTATTCGTCGGTGTGCGCGGTGGGGTTGATCTGCCACATGCTCCAGTCCACGGCTTCTCTGAGTTCCTGCATGAGTGGATCGTTTGAACGGGCAGTCCACACCTTCAGGGCGAACTGCTCAAGCGGTTCGAGCGACCGCAGGTCCGGCGTTTTCCCGATGGCCCTGACGATTTCCGTCTGCACACGAAGATGAACGTCTGGCTCCTTCATTCTGGCTAGCAGGGGCGGCAGGATTTCGACGTTGCCGCTGTGTGCGCCGATTTCCCCGAGTGCTTGCGCTGCGGCGGCTTGAATCTCCACTGAGGGATCGGATAAGAGATCCATGAGGGTTGGAATCGCAGGTTCGCCCATGAACCCCAAGGCGAGCGTGGCGGGGACGGCGAAGTCGGCCTCGGCCCTGATCAGTTGAAGGGCGCGCAGCATGTCGTCGCCCGGCACGTGGCCGGCGAGCGAGAGAATTTTGACCTTCGTTGCCTTGCCGGTTTTGGGATCGGTCAAAAAGCCGGAGAGCCGCTCGGCTTGTTTCCATTCCGCTGCGAGGTCGAGAGGGAAGTCACTGTCTCGTAGTGTCTGGCTGAGGTGTTGCAATGCGAACTGACCCGCATCATCATGCCCGCCGGCTTTGGCCGCTTCCCATGCGTTTTCAAAGGTCGTCCGGATCTCATACTGCCAAGGCCCTTTTTGGCCGTCGAAAACGTAACTCAACTGGCAGGCCGGGCCTTTCCAATGTCGAGAAGGCCTCCCTGCTTGCTGGATTTCCCCATCGGATTTCCTGACGCCCGCCCACGGCTTTCGCTCATCGCACCGCACTTTCAGCACGACGTCATGCGGCTTGCTCTCGGCCGTGATGACCGTGAACCCGGCTGCAGTCAACCGGTCGGCTGCCGCCGTCTCGATGAGAGCCGGGTTGACCAGTCCTTTTTCCGTGAGCGCGACTGCTTTCACGAAAATGGTCTCGGCTCGTTGAAGCTGAGCCTTTTGCTGTGGGTTGAAAAGAATCCGCTCGGCGGAAACCTGTGGCGGAACGGACCAGGTTCCTAACAGGACGAGACTGATAAGCCAGGACAGCGAGATGCGCATGCCACGTGCATACCAAGAAGAATCGACGAAAAGCAAGGGAGGGGAAACGGATGGGAGTTAACGCCGGCTGCTCGGGTACCGGGTTTTGCGAAGGGGGCTGGTACGCCGGGAGCGTTGACGCATCCCTGGGTTCAAGGGGCTCGCCAGGGCCAGACTGCACTCGAGTCGAGGGTTGTCCCGGTCCAGGGTTTTATACAGGTGGATTTCCATGATGCGATTGTCATTGAGACCCATGGCTTCACACAAGGCGTCCTGGGCGATTTTGAGTCCGCCGTCAAGATCGCGCCGTAGCAACGTCGGAAAGAAAAAATGGATTGTCAGGGCCAGGCGGTGCTCTTGAGCCTTTTGCAAAAAACCGTGCCATCCGGTGGAAGGGGTGGCAGCCATGAGCAGTTGCCCGACCGTCCCTTTATAGCGACGTCCCGTTGCCGACAGCACGCGACGCCCGTTGACCGTGGCATATTGCCGGTTGATGCTGGGCGGAATGGGCAGGGTTATCGATAGCGTGTCATTGGTCAGGGAGAACCGCGCGGCATTCGGGGAGGCTTGGCCGGGAAAATGGGGCCATGCGGGTTTCTTGCGGGGACGCGGGATCACGGGGCCGCTAGAGAAGATTGTGCATTTTCGCGAGGGTTTCTTCCAGTTGCTCATCGTGCTGCATGAGATAGCGACGCCATTCGGAAGGATTCCAGATTTCCAACCGGTGCAACATGCCCACGACCACGATTTCCAGGTCGTCCTCAAGCGGGATGACTTTTCTGAGCCGTCCGGGGATGAGAACCCGGCCCGTCTTGTCGATTTCAGAAGACGCAGCTTCAGCCACGACGTAGTGCATGAAGAGCCGGCTTTGATCCTCGTCGAACGTCTCCTTGACGCGCGCAAGGACTTTTTCCCACTCCTGCACCGAATAGGCTGACAGCGGAAGGTCCTGCCCCTTGACGAAAATCACGCGGTCTCCCTCGACCTGCTCGCGCAAAGGGGTCGGGAAAATGAAGCGACCTTTCTCGTCGAGTTTACAGTGATATTGCCCGGCAAACATGGTGCGTTTCCTTTCCAACAGTCATGGGAGCGATATGCGTAAGCACCCTCAGGTTTTCAGACTAGATAAAACCATCTACAAAGTCAAGGGGTTCTTTTCTCGCGGCTCACTATTCATGTGCCCTCATCCTGGCCAGGGTCTGAACGTAGACGGCCTCCGCGCCGGCTTTTTTGAGCGCCTTGGCGCATTCATTGACCGTGGTGCCCGTGGTGAACACGTCGTCCACGAGCAGCGTGTTTTTGCCCTCGACCGCGGAAGGGGTCGCCACGGCAAAGCATCGTCGAAGATTCTTGAGCCGCTCCCTTCGCGTGAGAGACGTTTGGGGAGGGGTGGGCCTGGTCCGTCTGAGCACGTCGATGAGAACGGGAAGATTCCATTGCCGGCCCAAGTGGTGGGCCAGAAGAAGGGCCTGATTATATTCCCGTTCCCGCAGGCGGTCAGGGTGTAACGGGACGGCGATCAGGACGTCGACGTTCGAGGGGGCAGGGTGGGTTTGGGCGATCAGGTGAGCCAGGGCCGGGGCCAGGCGCGTTTTGCCCCGGTACTTCAATAGCCCGATGGCTTCTTTCAATGGGGATTGGTAGGCGTAAGGCGTCCAGGCCCGGTGATACGCCGGCGGGTGTTTTCGACAGGGTCCGCACAGGTGTTCGGGACTATGAGCCAGTGCGTGCGGAGAAGGAAAGGGATGCGCGCAGCGAGGGCAACAGGGCAAACGGATGGGCTCAATCCGGTTCCAGCAGGGTTGACAAAAAAAGGGAACGGGGTCGTCCTCCAGGGTCTTGTCGCACGTCCGGCAATTCATGGGGAACACCATGTGGAGGAATCGACGAAGCAATCGGGCGGCCATGTTTTTCCCTGTCCGGGACGTGAGCGGCAGTCCCAGGAAAAACCTAGGAGACAGCCCACACCCTGTCAAGTTCCTCCGACGTCACTCCCCCCTTGAGGGGGAGTCGGTGAGCCAAGGGCACGGCCCGCAGGCGAACCGGTGGGGGGAGAGGGAGCCCGGGAACGAAACAAGCATCCCTGAGTGCCGCCCGGTTTGTGTATTGTTGAGGGTTGCCATCATGTGCTATACGGAACCGGATGACAAGGTCGCCGTCACGCGCGCGCCACGTCGAGAGAGGTATCGGTGTCTACGATCACCTTGGATCGCGTCTGCAAAGTCTATGAACGGGGCAGCGTCGTGGTTTCCGTGCTTCGGGACGCAGACCTCCACGTTGCCTCCGGAGAATTCTGTGTGATCATGGGCCCAAGCGGAAGCGGGAAAAGCACGCTTCTGAACCTGGTTGCGGGTCTCGATACCGTGACTTCCGGGGCCATCTGCCTCGATGACCAACCCACGCGCGGGTTTTCCGATGCGGAGTGGACCCGGTATCGACGGGAGATGATCGGCATGGTTTTTCAGGCGTTCCACCTGGTTCCCGGGTTGACGGCCGCCGAAAACGTCGGGTTGCCCTTACGGCTTCAGAAGACGTCGCCGGCGGTCATTCGAGAACGCGTGGCCGAGACGCTTGAGCGGGTGGGGGTTTCCCACCGGTCCGGGCATCGGCCCTGGGAATTATCCGGTGGAGAACAACAGCGCGTGGCGTTGGCTCGCGCTCTCGTCCATCGACCGCGTATCCTGCTGGCGGACGAACCCACGGGCAATCTCGACTCCCGCACCGCCAAGGAGATCGTGGCGCTGATCCGGCGGGTGTCCAAAGAAGCCTCTCAGACCGTGATGTTTGTCACGCACTCGGAATCCGCCGCGAAGGCCGGAGATCACGTGTACGAACTGGATGGCGGGCAATTGTCTCCAACGTTCCATGTCCCCGGAACGACCTGAGATGGACCTTTCAACCACAATTGCCGGCGTTCGTTTTTCAACCTGCCTGATGAATGCCTCGGGGGCGTTGTGCGTCACCCGGGAAGAACTGGAAGCCCTGGGCCGGAGCCGGAGCGGGGCGATCGTGACCAAGTCCATGACGCCGGCGTTCCGGCAGGGCAACCCGGAGCCCCGGTATTACAGTTTTGCCGGGGGGTCCATCAATTCCATGGGGCTGCCCAATCTTGGCTACCCGGCCTATGCCGCCATTATTCCAACCCTTCGGCAGTTCGGGAAGCCCATGATTGCGAGCGTTGCCGGGCTGAGCCCGCCTGATTTTCTCGAAGCGGCCCGGGCGATCACGGCCGTTTCACCCGATCTCATCGAAGTGAATCTCTCTTGCCCGAATATTCCGGGAAAACCGCAGATCGGCTATGACGTAGAGGCCTCCCGCGCGTTGCTCCTGGAATTGAAGGACATCATCACCGTACCGATGGGGGTCAAACTCCCTCCGTATTTCGATCCGGTGCACCATGATGCCGTGGCCCGGATGTTACAGGACGTTGGGGTCGATTTCCTGTCGCTCATCAATTCCGTAGGAAACGGGCTGGTGATCGACCCGGATCAGGAACGCGTGGTCATCAAGCCCAAAGGCGGGTTCGGGGGGCTCGGGGGTTCCATGATCAAACCCGTGGCCCTCGCCAACGTGCGGGCATTCTGGAAGTTGTTTGACGGCCGGATGCCCATCATCGGGACCGGGGGGATCGTCTCGGGTACGGACGTGTTCGAACATATTCTCTGCGGGGCGTCCGCCGTGCAAATCGGAACGGCCCTCGTTGACGAGGGGGTCGGCGTGTTTCGACGGCTGGAACAGGAACTCGGCGAACTCTTGCAACGGAAAGGCTACGCCTCCCTTTCGGACTGCCGCGGAACGTTACAGGAACTCTGAGCCGGCCTCGGGAAAAACGGAAATATGCACCGCGACGACGTCCATGCCTGGCATCACACCCATACGTTCGGACAGGACCTGAAACGTCCGGGAGAGCGGCGGACGCTGCTCGTCATTGCCGTCACCGGCACGATGATGGTCGTGGAGATCATCGCGGGCGTCCTGACGGGATCCATGGCGTTATTGGCCGACGGCCTGCACATGGCGTCGCACACCGGCGCCCTCAGCCTCAATGCCTTTGCATACGTCTATGCGCGACGTCACGCACACGACGAGGCTTTCAGTTTCGGCGCCGGCAAGGTCAACGCCCTGGGAGGGTTCACCGGCGCGGTTCTGCTGGCCCTGTTCGCCCTGCTGATGGTGTGGGAGAGCGTGAGCCGGCTTCTTCACCCGGTGCCGATCATCGTCGATCAAGCCATTCTCGTGGCCGTGCTCGGGTTGGCGGTCAACGGAGCCAGCGTCTTCATCCTTCGGGTGGATGAAGACGCGGATCACCATGACCCGGACGGTACCCCTCACGCGTACCACCATGACCACAACCTGAAGGCGGCCTATTTGCACGTGCTGGCGGATGCGCTCACGTCTCTTCTGGCTATCGTGGCCTTACTCTCCGCGAAATACCTGGGCTTGACCTGGATGGATCCGGTGGTGGGCATTATCGGCGCCATCCTCGTGTCCAGTTGGTCGTTTGGCTTGTTGCGAACCACCAGCGGAATTCTACTCGACAAGCAAGGGCCGCCAAGCATCCGGGACCGAATCAGGAACAGTATTGAAGCGGATGAAGACAGCAGAGTCACCGACCTGCATCTATGGTCTATCGGTCCGAATATCTTTTCCGTGGTTCTCACCATTGTGGCCCACGATCCCGCAACTCCCGCGCAATACAAGGAGCGTATTCCCGGGAATCTCGGGCTTGTCCATATCGCCATCGAGGTCCATGAATGTCCGTCAGGCGACCGGATGGAAGGAAAATGAATGTCAGGAACTTCTGCCGGTGGGGAAGGTATTTTTCGGGATAAGCCGTAGGGCTATGGCTTGCCGGAGAAGTTGGGCCACGTTTCGCACGCGAAGTCGTCGCATCAGGTTAAACCGGTGGACTTCAACCGTCCGGACGCTGATGTTCAATTGTTCGCCGATTTCCCGATTTGTGTGACCTTGGGCCACGAGACAAAGAATTTCCTTTTGCCGGCCCGTCAGCGAGAGTGCTTCGCCGGGTCTTTCCTTGGAATTGTTTTTGTTCTCTAGAGAAGCCGGTTTGACTTTGGCCATAAGAGACTCGCAGGTGTTTTTGCACTGACGTTCTTAATTGGAGTTCCCGTACGTTACCACAACTGGATTTTGGGAGACAACATTTTTTGGAACGGATATTCCTGTTCGGCACACTGGCTTTCAAGCATTTGACGAGCCGGCCTTTCAGGACCACGCTCACGGTAGTCGGGGTTGCCGTTGGCGTGGCGGCTGCCCTTGCCATCTACCTGGCGAATCAAACCGTCTTTGATTCGTTCCAGCGAGCCGTCACCCGGGTCGCCGGCGAGGCTACGATCCATATCTCAGGCGCGGAGCGTCGGCTCGATGAAACACTGCTCGAACGGATTCGTCTGCATCCTGACGTCCGTGCGATCCATCCGTATCTTTCACAATCCGTCACACTCGAAACGGCCGGCGGAGATACCCGGACCAGCATGGTGTGGGGGCTGGATTTGTTGGAGGTACTCGGTGAAGAGACCGGCGTGCGGCAAGCCTCCGGTGAAGAGAAATACACACTGGACCCTCTGCTCAGCCCGGATGCGATCTTTGTCGATCGCGAGTTGGCTGCCGGCTTGGGCGTGGCACGAGGTGATCCCGTGACGGTGCGCGTGGGGCCGCATCGATTCGAGGCTATCGTGAGCCGGATCCTGACGTTTTCCGACGATGAAACACGATGGGATTCCATGGCCATCATGGACATTGCCGCCGCCCAGGTACAATTGGCTCGGCTTGGCCAACTCGACGGGGTGGACGTCGTGACGGCACCCGGCGTTTCCGTGGACGAAGTGATTCAGGAATTGCAAGCGAGCCTGGGGCCGTCCGTCCTGGTCAGTCGTCCGTCACAGCGCGACGCGCAGGTGCAACGGATGCTCACCTCGTTTCAGTTGAACCTCACCACGCTCAGCATGGTCGGGCTCTTCGTCGGCACGTTCCTGGTCTACAACGCCGTGGGTTTTTCCGTTGTGCAATATCGACGGGAGATCGGCATCCTGCGAGCGATAGGCATGGTGCGGGGATACATTGCCCTGTTGTTTCTGGGCGAAGCGATCATTGCCGGCGTCGTTGGTGGAGGGCTGGGATCCGTGCTCGGCAGCGGGTTGGCGTATTGGCTCGTCGGGCTCGAACGGGAGACAGTTTCCGAACTCTATGGCATTGCGACGCTGGGAGAACTGCCGCTCTCAATGCCCGTGTTGCTGGGGGGATGTCTCCTGGGCATGGCGCTGTCCGTGATCGGGGCCGTGGGTCCATGTCTGGAAGCCAGCCGGACCTCGCCGGCGTTGGCCATTGCTCCCGGACAATACGAAACGACGCGACATCATCATGGCCGATGGACTGTCCTGGCCGGAGGAGTGCTGGGTTTGGCCGGGCTTCTTGCTTTGCCCGGTCCGGTCAATGGCCTTCCAGTGTTTGGATATGCCGCGGCGTTTTGCGTTCTGCTAGGATGCACGCTGCTCTCTCCCCTGGGCATTCACCTGCTGGGCGTGGCGGCCTCTGCCCGGTCCCGCCGGAATTCCAGTCCCGCCGTGATCGAACGGCGAGGAGAGACGTCGGGGGCAGGCTTGACGTCAGGATCCATGACTCGCTTGGCCGTGGATCAGATCGCCAGGTCTTCGGGCCGAAACAGCGTGACGCTCTCGGCGTTTATGGTCGGCATTGCGATTGTCGTGGGCGTCGGGGTGATGGTCGAGAGTTTCCGGGATACCGTTGAGCGATGGATCGATCAGACCTTGATGGCGGACCTCGTGGTGACGCCACATGAGAAAGGATTGGATGCCGATCC
>JAJDZI010000040.1 GCA_022824735.1 Nitrospirales bacterium | reverse complement strand
TCGCCTGTCATCGGGACGAACGCGACCGGCAGCAACTCTTTGCGCTGGATTCCCGCCGTCGTGTTGGTGAGCATGACCAGTTTTTGCAGCGTCTTCCCCAAGGGCAGAATCATGCGTCCCCCGGGCGCAAGCTGATCCAGCAATGGTTGGGGAATATGCTCCGGAGCCGCCGTGAGAATGATCGCGTCAAAGGGCGCCTCTTCCGGCCAACCCTGATACCCGTCGCCCGCCCTGCCGGCGATATGGGGAATGCCCAACCTGTCGAAAGTGTGGCGCGCGCGTTGGGCGAGTTCCTCGACAATCTCTATGGTGAACACGTTCACTCCCAGGCTTGCCAGGACGGCGGCCTGATACCCCGAACCCGTACCGATTTCCAACACACGTTCATCGCCGTTCAGGCCCAGCGCCTCGGTCATATAGGCCACGATGTAGGGTTGTGAAATGGTTTGTCCGAATCCGATCGGCACCGGATGATCGTCATAGGCTTCGGTTGCATCCTCAGCCGGCACGAATTCATGACGAGGCACTTCCCGCATGGCTCGAATGACGGCCCGGTCGCTGATCCCGCGCGTGAGGAGTTGCGCTTCCACCATGTGATCCCGTTCACTTTGTCGGGGATACGGATGCGCGAGGGGTTCGAATTCCATACCGATTCCGGTTGTGGGCGTCATGAATGACAGACCGAGCAAGACAATGACAGACAACATAAAGATAATCCTCCTTTTTCACCTGCACCATCAAGGAACCAGGCACGCCCGGAGCTTATTTCATTGATTTCCTGGGAAACAGGGAACGGCCCGTCAAGCCCTGATAGGCTTCTTCCAGCGTTCCAACACGTGAGACGTGCATGAGGAAAGGGATGCGCCATTCGCCGTCACCGGGATGTTGCTCATCGGGAATCAGGACCCGGTCCAGGCGTTCCGAATACGCTGCGGAAATTTTATACGGGATCCCGGCGACTTTCCCGATGTGGCCGTCCTCCGTAATCCTTCCGGTGAGCGTCCGGCCATACACGATCGCCTCGTTTTTGGCTAGAGCCAAGACACTTAATGCCACCATCGCCGACAGGCTGTCGCCGTACAAGGTCAGCCCGGAGTAAGGAAACGTCAACACCACGGTCCACGAATCATCCTGCAAATTCGCGGATTTTGCGACGCGGTCAATGGCGGTCGCCACGCCTTTTCTTGCCAGAGGTCCGAACCGGCCCGGGATTTTTCGGAAGTGGACTTTGAGTCCCTCATGGTCGGGTCGTTGGCGAAAGTGAATCATCACGTACGTCACGATTCCAACGGGTTGCCGGGTCCTGTCCAGGGTCATCCCAAGTACGGGAATCGATTGGTGCAGAAATTGGCTCGGAGGCGCCGTTTCCGCAGCCTCGGCGCGTGACGCCATCAGCAGGACCGACAGCATCGCCATGATCCAAATCGTGAAATGCCGAAACATCACCTTCACTCAGCACCCTCACCCTTGCCTCTCCCATCAAGGGAGACGGATGTTTGGAGAGGAGATTTTGGTTATGGCTTTCTCATTAAACAGAGATAGCGCAGGTAGTTGTCGAAGGGGACTTTTTCCAATTTGTCGAAGGTGAAATGCGGTTCAAACGTCCTCACCAGGTCTTCTTTCCATAACAGGGAGGTGATGGTCCCGGTGACCGGATTCATGAACGTGTTGGCTTTGCCAAACCGCGCTTCATCGTCGCAGAACACGCATACCATCAATTGCCCGCCGGGATGGAGGAGCGATGATAATTGAAACGCATAGTCGTCTCTTTTCCCAGGTTCCAGATGATGGAGTAACGAGATGTCATAGATCAAATCAAACTGTTCACCAAGGGCTCTCAGGTTTTCCGTACTTTCGACCACGAATCGTAAAGACGGATGGCTGTTTTTTTCTTTCGCAAGCGCAATCGCCGTCTCGGAATGGTCGATACACAAAATCTCGTATCCTTGTTGCGCGAGGTGGAACGCATAATTGCCAACTCCACATCCCACGTCCAACGCCTTGCACGGGTTCATCCAACCTGAATTCACGACTTCCGTAAACCAGGCCGGCATTGTCTCCACGCACCACGGCAGATCATGTCCCTGCGTTTGGTATAACCTGTTCCAGTTCTCAACGTTGTGCATGGCACGAAAACTATCAAAGCCGTCTTGATGGGTCAAAGCGGACAGGCTACCATGGCGCGTCCCGGCAATTGTATGTGTTCAGTAATTCGTTGACAAAATAAAGGGCTGGCCCCACCAGGATGACAACTGGTGTGTGTTCTGACAGATAGTATTCCCTTAACCTACTAACTGAAAGTGTCAACGAATTACTGAACACATACAGCAATGACGTCCAGCGGATCAGAATGATGGTGGCGATTCGTCCGAGCAGCGCAGCACTCTATTTCATCGACGTCCAGGCACAAGCGCCGTTTCGGTTCGGTCAGGAGACACTCGAGCACGTCACGTGCGCCCGTGTGACGTGTGAAGTGGAGGAACACTCTCGCGGGTCTTTTCGAGGTTGGGGGGAGTCCCCGCTCTCCGCGCAATGGGCATGGCCCAGCAAGGTTCCGTTACCGGAACGCGAGGCGGCGTTACGACAATTTTGCAGCGAGGTGCTGGCGGCATGGTCGGCGCACGACGCAGGGGGGCACCCGCTGGCGCTCGGACATGCCTTTCTACGCGAAACGTTGCCCGGGTTGCTGGCTTCGTTCAATGCGCGGCAACGCGCGGATCGCCACATGCCTTACTTGGCGGCATTAATGTGCTGCGCGCCTTTCGATATCGCGCTCCACGATGCCTACGGCCACGCCGCGGGCCGGCCGGTCTACGACTGCTATTCTTCTTTTGACATGCCCGAAGATTTGGCCGCCTACCTTGGCGGGGCCGGCTTTACAGGACTGTACCCCAGCGACTTTCTCTCGTACGGCGCAAGCAGGATTCCCGCATGGCATGCCGTCGGGGGATTGGACGCATTGTCCGGAGAGACAACGGCTTCGGATGAAACAGGGAAAGAAATTCCCGCGACCTTGGAGGCATGGATACGTAAAGATCAGTTGAGTCGTCTGAAAATCAAGCTGAGCGGCACCGATTTCGAGTGGGATTATGAACGTATGATGAATGTGGTTGACGTTTCGATGCCACGCGGGGTCACGATGTTGGGCGTGGACTTCAATGGGACGGTGACGGACCCCATGTACGTGGAACACCTGTTCGAGCGCATTTGCCGGAACCGGCCCGACGTCCCGGACGCGCTGCGCTACATAGAAGAGCCGTTCGCGCCGGAACTGCTGGAACGCGAGACGGACGTGTCCGCCGTTGCCAAGTGGGCGCCATGCGTCCTGGATGAAAGCGCGCATGACTGGCGCGTGCTGGAAAAAGCGAGCACACTCGGGTACTCGGGCGTCGTGGTGAAAACGTGCAAGACCCAGACCGAAGCGCTCTTGACGCTCAGTTGGGCGAAACGCCACGGCCTGGAGGTCTTGACTCAGGATCTGACCAACCCCATGCTCGCGCAAATCGCGCATGCTCAACTCGGGGCGCATGCGTCGCCCGGCATTGGCCTCGAGACCAACTCCATGCAGTTTTATCCCGGCGCGTCCGCAGACGAAGCCAGGGTGCATCCGGGTTTGTATCAACGGGTGGGCGGGTGTCTCGACCTCAAGACAGTCAGCGGTCCCGGATTCGGGTACAGGATTCACGAGATTGACCGTCAACTACCCAAACCCGCCACGACTTTCAATGTTCACTGATAAAGAAATCTCCTTGCCGTCATCCCCGACTCTCCCCCTCTGTCATCCCTGTATGTGTTCAGTAATTTGTTGACACTGTTCCCCCTCACCCCAGCCCTCTCCCACTGTATAGACCGGAGACATGGTTTACGGGTGTTCGGGGACATGGTTGACACATTGTGCCTTATGGGTCGGGGTGATGTAAATCGAGATCGGCCACATGTTGATGACAAAAATA
>JAJDZI010000057.1 GCA_022824735.1 Nitrospirales bacterium | reverse complement strand
GCGATGTTGGTTCTCTGATGCCCCTCAGGGGGGTGATTGAGGAAGGGGCGTTGGAGGGCCGGATGAGTTTGCGAGTCGATGAAACGTGAGGTAGTCCATGGCTCCCCGTCGCACCGTAATGCCTTTTGCGAGGAGTTCGCGGTGTGCAAGTGGCGTGGGTTTACCCGTCATCCATAATTCGACTTTGTTGACTCGTTTGGAGGACGTCCAGGTTGAGATGGTTTCTGAGGATTCGGCAAGTTCGGCTCGCCAGGGAAGAAACTCGACGGGCAACATGCCGATCAACGTGTGATCGCGCGTCAATCCCATCAACAGCCTGTTGTCAATCGCCACGAATCTCTCGAGAGGCTTTACGTTCTGATGGTATGAGAGGAACATTTCAGCTATTCGTTGGAAAAACAAGGCCTCCTCTTCAAACTGGGCCGACATGGCGACTTCAAAAAACGTTTGTCGATCCTTGACGATATCCATTTCGGATAGCGCCTGGACCAACACCGTCTCATGACGAGGGGAGTACCAGGGATGTTGGAGAAACACTTCGATGAGCGAGTCGTCAAGCCTCATAATTTCCAGTTTTCCACGGTTCAGGTATCGCAGTTCTTCAGGCGTATGATCTTGTAACAGTTCGCTGATGGCTGTACTGAACGACGTTCCGGTGAGTACGGCTCCGGCCGGGCCTCCAATGGGTAGCGTGGCGAGTCGAATGGCTGTGCCCCCGGCGTATCCTGCCCAACTCAAGCTATCCAGTTTTTCCTGCAAGACCCGGTTGGAGGAATAGACGTCCACGCCAAAGCGATTCGCCACTTGTCGTTTCACTGTCGAAAATCCCAGCAATTCTCCGTTCTCGGGGTTTTCAAGGCTTCCCCGTTCGCCGACCGCCATTTCCCCGATGCGTGTCACCATGTGCCACATGCCCTTAGGTATGGTCAAAAGAGTGTCGATGGGGTCGGTGAACAGACCCATGGCGAATTTCAAGGGACTCAGGATGGCATGTTTTGCCCCCGCTGCCATGCTTTGAATGTGATTCACTTCTTCGTCCATGGTCGCGATCGCCTGAATCTCCTGAATGCGGATTTTCAGCATCTCACCCCCGTAGGCCTCGAATTGGCCATACGGCGAGGTGATTCTGTAACGATGAGTATGGCGGAAGGGGATAACCTCATCCAAAACGGTATGGTGCGGCCCTTTCCGAATGTTAGACGGAAGAATGGCTCTGGCGTCGAAAGCGGACGTGGTTTCATAGGCGGCAGCCGTCGAAGAATGAGGCAAAAGCGAAACGGCTGTGGCGAAATCTGCACACAGAAGCGTGCACAAAACGGCGGTCACAAGGGCCAGGGGCCATGAACGGCTACCATGCCCCTTTAGCGTATCGGATGAGAAATCCACGTGTTTTTGCATGGACTTGCTCTCAAATATGGGCCAATGCGTACTGAAGAGTAAATATTACCATAGCAATGACTACGAAATTAAGCAAATTCCGTTCCAGATTGGATCTCGTAGTCACGAAGTAGAAGCGGGCCGTCATCCTTGCGCACGCGAGGATCCAGGGTTGTTTCTTCACCGACTAAGGAAAAGGCAAGGGCACTGGATCCCCAATGAACGATGTCGGGAATTGTAGATGTTCGCTCATTCGTTGACAGCATGTAGGGACAACCCCCTGTGGTTGTCCTTGCTGTGGAGGGCAGGCACAGGGGCCTGCCCCGACTCACCCTCACCTTGATCCTCTCCCATCAAGGGAGAGGCAATGCCATTCCATGCCCCCCTCGCCCCTTTGTGGGAGAGGGCTGGGGTGAGGGGGAACATTGTCAACGAATTGCTGAACACATACAGGAATGACAGAAACGCGGGCTGTCATCCTTGCGCACGCGAGGATCCAGGGTTGTTTCTTCACCGACTAAGGAAAAAGCAAAGGCACTGGATTCCCGATGAACAATGTCGGGAATTGTAGATGTTCGCTCATTCGTTGACAGCATGTAGGGACAACCCCCTGTGGTTGTCCTTGCTGTGGAGGGCAGGCACAGGGGCCTGCCCCGACTCACCCTCACCTTCATCCTCTCCCATCAAGGGAGAGGCAATGCCATTCCATGCCCCCCTCGCCCCTTTGTGGGAGAGGGCCGGGGTGAGGGGGAACATTGTCAACGAATGAGCGAACACATACAAGGATGACAAAAAAGGCATGACGGCGGAAAGGGAATTTCAAACTCACGGGCGACGTTCTTTGCAAACGGAGCCGGTGGGGTAGTAATGTACCTCACTCGCCCAATGCTTGAAGGACGGCACGTTGCCCTGAGCGTCTTCAACCGGTTTCGACATTCCGCCGTTTTGCTCTGAAAACAGATAGAGGAATCCATCATGCGTTCGAGAAAAGGAACGGTCATGCAGTATGCGGGTTGGCTGGTCATGGCGTTGGGGATTCTGTTCCAGGTGTTGATCCCGCTCGGTGTCCTGGGACGTCCCACGGGACGCTGGTTGGGTATGCCTGCGGAAATTGCCGCCTTGTTTATGGCGACGGCGACGGTGGTCATCGGGATGGTGATCGTCTATCTCGCCTGGTTGAAGCCATACGCGGCGGGGCTCGACCGGAGCATGAAACCTTAACCGGCGGCGATCATGAGCGTGGCGCAATTCACCATTCTGCTGTTGTTGGTCTATCTGGTGGGGATCAAGTGCATTTCGTATTTTGCCTACCGGATCTCCAAAAGCGATTCGGAGGATTATTTTCTGGCCGGTCGCAATATCGGTATGCTCGCCCTGACCGGCACGATCATGGCGAGTATTTTTTCGACCGGGACGATTGTGGCCGCGCCGTCCGAGTTTTTCAGGCAGGGAACGGGCTATTTCTGGTTCTTCTTTTTTGCGCCCATGCCCGTGATCTATTTTTTCCTCGCGACCAGGATGTGGAAGCTTGGGAAAGTCAAGGGCTACGTCACCCCCGGGGAAATGCTCGGCGACTTTTTTCAAAGCCGCTCGGTCACGTTTTGGGCGGGAGCGGTCGGTCTCCTGGCGTTGTTGCCGTATTCGGTGGCGCAACTCGTGGCCATCGGCAAGACGTTTGAGGCGCTGACCGGCGGCCACGTCACGTATTTCTGGGGCGTGACGATTGCCTCGGCGTCGATCGCCGCGTACCTGTACTTTGGCGGCGCGCGCGCAGTGGTGTGGACGGATATGGCCCAAGGGTTTCTGTTGGCTTTCCTGTTGATCCTGGCCGGTTTCTTGTCGATGAAATGGGCCGGCGGATGGAATGCGATGGTCGATGCCCTGGTGACCCATGCCCCCGAGAACGTCACGTTTGAGGGAAAAGTGTCATGGGCAAGGTATTACGAATACGGGTTGCTGACGCTGTCGTTTCCGTTTTTGCCCTACATCTGGCAGCGGATGTATATGGCACGCTCGGCCTCGGCCGTCGCTTTCAGCCTCTGCTCGTATCCCGTCATCTTCATCATTCTGTTTTTTTCCGCCTGGGTGATCGGGACGTCGGCCTTTTCCCTTTTTCCGGACGGGTTACAGGATGCCGATACGGTCGTGGGCGCGATTTTTCGAGAAAACGCGCCGTATTTTGGGGCGATGGTCCTCGTCGCGGCCTTTGCCGCCGGCATGTCTACGGTCGATAGCCAGATGCTCTCGGCCGGGTCGTTGGTTGTCCGTGATCTCGTCCCGCTCGTGGTCACCGGCATTGATCAGCGCCGTAATTTTTTGATCGGTCGTTGGGCAACCATGGGCCTGTTGGTTCTCCTGTACCTCTGGAGCCTGACCTTGCAATCGGAACCGGTTCTGGCCTTGATTGTGTTCGGCATGAGCCTGACGGTCATCTTCATCCCGTGCGTCTTCGGGATGTTCTATTGGAAACGGGCCACGCCCCAGGGGGCGGCCTGGTCAATGGGTCTGGGACTGTTGGCATTCCTGGTGAAGCAATTCAAGCTGGCCGGGTTGGATGCGTACCTGCCCGTCATGGGTCCCATTACCTGGGCCTTGATGACCGCGGCGCTCGCGTTTGTGGGGGTCAGCCTGTTGACCAGCTCCGATGGAATGGCGGCCAAGCGACGGGAATACGACGAACTGCTGGGGTCGGCGTCGAAATGAGAGTTGTAGATCGGATTAGCCAAATAGGCGTAACCCGACACCGCAGTCCCTCGTCGGATTACGCTGCGCTAATCCGACCTACGGTTTCCCTGGGAAAGGGTTTATCGATACACGTCTTTTCGGTGTTCAATTGTCAACACGTCAAGCCATTCAGAACCAGCGAGACGGTAGAGAATTCGAGAGGGCCATATTCGGTAGGAGCGTACCTTTTCCTTCTTGTATTTTCCTTTAAGAGATTTGCCTTCCAGTGGGTGAGCGGACAGATGCCGAAGCGCTTCTTTGATTTTTGTGAGCGTGGGAAGGTCGAAGATCTTCAGGTCTTTTTGCGCCTGGGGCGTGAGGCGAACTTTTTTCACTGCTCTTCGCCGAACACGTCCTTAAAGGTGGAAAGTTTTTTCGATTTGGCTTCTTTGAGCCCCTTGTCCAGGGCCTCGACTGTTGCAGGGTTGGACGTGATTTCAAGCGTTTCCAGCCAACTTTCGAATTCTTCGGCACTCATTAACACGGCTCGGGGTGTGCCGTTTTTTGTGACCACAAATCTTTCTGATAGCCGATCTGCTTGATCGACCAACGTAGAAAATTTTTGGCGGGCTTCTTTTAAAGGAATGATTTTGTTCATTGTGTCCTCATTTTCTATTGACCAAAAGTGTACCTAATCATGTCTCTTTTGACAAGATCGTTCATTTCATTTGTCTTGACGGTTGGTGAAATTATACGGGTACCATTCCGTTCCCCTCTTCGCGGCCTGCTGATTGCCCAGTTCTTTGGGGCGTTCAACGACAACGCGTGGAAGCTGATGGTCGCGTTGTTGGCCATCAAGCAGTTAGCCTCGCAGGTCGGCGCCGGCCCGGAATTCGAAGCCGCGTCCCAAGCCCAAACGACGCTCACGTTCGTCGTGTTTACCCTGCCGTTGATGCTCGTGTCCATCTTTGCCGGCGTCTTTTCCGATCGATTCAGCAAGCGATCCGTGATCGTGGTCATGAAGGTCGTTGAAGTGGTGTTGATGGCCTTGGGGACGTTGGCCCTGTACCATAATCCTTCCGGGGGCGTCCTGCCGCTCATCGTGTTGGGCGGGATGGCCGTCCAAAGTGCGCTGTTCAGTCCGGCAAAGTACGGCATCCTGCCGGAACTGCTTCCTCATGAACGATTGGCCGTCGGGAACGGGCAACTGGAATTGTGGACCTTCCTGGCCATTATCGGAGGGACGGGGGCGGGTGGTGTCTTGTTGCAGGCGTCGGGCTCATCCCCGTGGTTGGGGGGAGCGGTGCTGCTGCTGTGTTCGATCGCAGGGTGTGCGGCGTCCCTGATGATCCCCGTTGTTCCGCGTGCGCGCGACACAGGCGGGTTGGTCTCAACGCTTCAAGGGGCTTGGCAAGCCGTTCAAGCGGATCGCGTGTTGCGATTGGGTATTTCCGGCAACGTCGGGTATTGGACCATCGCCAGTTTGGTGGGCCAGGATATTCTCGTCTATGCCAAGGTCGTGTTGGGCCTGTCCGATTCCTTGTCGGGATTGCCCCTGGCGACGTTCGGAGTCGGGATTGGCTTTGGATCGGTGTTGGCCGGAAAACTGTCACAGGCCAAGGTCGAAGTCGGGCAGATTCCATTGGGCGCGGTCGGGCTGATGCTGGGGTTGCTTCTGCTGGGCACGCTGTCTCCGGGATTGACGGGGACTCTGCTGGGTATGGGATGGCTGGGATTTGCCAGCGGATTCATCCTGGTTCCGGTCAACGCCTTGATCCAGTGGCGCGCGCCGCAGGACCGGCGAGGCGCCGTGATCGCATTTGGAAATATTTTTGTGTTTGGCGGTGTGGTGGCCGGGTCACTGGGGGCCTGGATGTTGTCCTCCGTCGGTCTCAACGCCGCCGGGATTCTGAACGTCGCCGGGATTGCCGCCGTGGCACTGACGGCGTGGGTGATTTGGCTCATGCCTGAGTCCTTCATCCGGATGACATTGTTTCTTGTCACCCATACTTTCTACCGGCTCCGGGTCTCCGGCCTGGAGCACGTGCCTGAACGAGGCGGCGCGTTGTTGCTGCCGAACCACGTGTCGTTTGTCGATGGGTTGTTGTTGATCGCAAGCATCGATCGTCCGGTCCGGTTTCTCGCTGACCGGCGTTACTACGAGATGCCTGTCCTGCATTGGGCGGCACGTATCATGGGAGTGATTCCCATTTCCGCCGGCGGATCGCCGCGGGAGATGCTCCATGCCCTTCGTGAAGCCGGTCGCCGGCTGGATGAAGGTGAAGTCGTCTGCGTGTTTCCCGAAGGGCAGATTACCCGGACCGGCGGGCTCCTGTCGTTTCGCCAGGGGTTTGAACGAATCGTCAAGGGCCGGGAGATCCCCGTGATTCCCGTGCATCTTGATCGAGTATGGGGGAGCCTCTTCAGTTTTATCGGCGGAAAATTTCTGATGAAACGGCCCGACCGCATCCCCTATCCCGTCACGATTTCATATGGCGAGCCCATGCCCTCGACCGTCACGGCGAGCGAAGTCCGGCAGCGAGTCCAGGAGTTGGGCGAGGAAGCTTGGCGTTTTCGCAAGTCCGATAGACGGTTGCTCCAGCATTCCTTTATTCGTGCGACCCGCCGCCATCCCTTGCGTTTTGCCTTTGCCGATGCAACCCGTTCCAGGGTTTCCAGCCTGGAGTCGCTCGTCGGCGCCGTGGCCTTGGCCCGGGCGCTTCGCCCGCACTGGATCAATCAGCGCGTCGTGGGCATTATGTTGCCGCCCAGCGTCGGGGGCGCACTGGTCAATCTTGCCGCCACCCTGTCGGGACGCACCGTTGTCAATCTCAATTACACGGTCGGACGAAACGGGATCGAGTCGATGGCCGGACAAGCCGGGCTCGAAACGATTGTAACGAGCCGCGTGTTTCTTGAAAAAGCCAACCTTGAAATGCCTGAAGGCGTCAAGATCGTGTGGATCGAAGAGGTTCGCAACACCATCGGGACGTCCGAACGGGTGAAAGCCTTTGCCATGGCCCTGGTTGCGCCCATCGGCATGCTGGAGAAGGGCGTCGGCGCGATCCATCGTCCGCAACCGGACGACCTCGCGACGATCATTTTCAGTAGCGGCAGTACGGGAGAGCCGAAGGGGATCATGCTGAGTCATTTCAACGTCGATGCCAATATCGAGGGAGTCGTCCAGGTGTTTCACGTGGGCTCAGGCGACCGGGTGATGGGGATCCTGCCGTTCTTTCATTCCTTTGGCTACCTTGCGACGTTGTGGTTGGCCGTCAATCATGGCGTGGGCGTGGTGTATCATCCCACGCCGTTGGATCCGGGCGGCATCGGCGAACTCATGGAAAAACACCGGGTCACGATCCTGATTGCGACGCCGACCTTCCTGCAACTGTATTGGCGGCGGTGCATGCCGGAGCAATTCGGATCGGCGCGTATCGTGTTGACCGGTGCCGAAAAATTACCGGAACGCTTGGCCGCTGCGTTTGAAGACAAGTTCGGAATCCGGCCCTTTGAAGGATATGGGATCACGGAATGCGCTCCCGTGATTGCCGTGAATTGTCCGGACTTTCGCGCGGCGGGTTTTCATCAGCCCGCCTCGCGTCGTGGGACGGTGGGCCGGCCCTTGCCCGGTGTGTCCCTGCGCATCGTCGATCCCGATTCGTTTGAACCCCTTCCGGCGGGGACGGCCGGGATGTTGCTCGTCAAGGGACCCAACGTCATGCAGGGGTACCTGAATCGTCCTGACCTGACGGCCAAGGTCATGCGCGATGGGTGGTACGTGACCGGAGACGTTGCCGTTCTGGATGAAGACGGCTTCCTGACTATTACGGACCGGCTGTCCCGTTTTGCCAAAATCGGCGGGGAGATGGTGCCTCATGGAAAGGTCGAAGAAGCACTGCAACAGGCCGTCGAATCCGACGAGCAGGTCTTTGCCGTGACGTCCATCCCCGATGAAAAAAAGGGGGAACAGTTGGCCGTGCTCCATACGCTCGATGAATCCGTGATTCCCGGTGTGTTGGAAACAATCGCGGCGAGCGGGTTGCCGAATTTATTCATTCCCCGAAAAGACGCTTTCATCAAGGTCGATCAGCTTCCGGTGCTGGGGACGGGCAAGCTGGACCTGCGTGCCCTGAAGCAAATCGCCCTGGATCGACGATAATCCCCTCTCCACTGTAGCGTCTTCTGCGAATCAGGCTGGTATCGGGCGATCGCTGCCGCAATTCCAGCACGAGGTGAAATCCTTCTCGTGCGATTCTCCGCAACGGGAACAGGTCCAGGCCGTGGATTCACAGGGGGCGGCGGCGCGCCAATGCTCCAGGAATTGTTGAGCTTCGGCATAGTCGGTGTCGTTCAACACCCAGAGTTCGGGAAAGACTTCGGCAAACGGGACTTCACCCGCCAAGGAAGAACCCCGTTGATTCTTGATCCAGGATTCGATACCGGCTTGATCGAGGATGTCTTTCAGTGACTCGACTTCGACCAAATTCGATGAGACAAATAGTTTCCGCATCGTCGGGATTGTAGCCATCCTCCTGAAAAAAGAGAAGCGGTTTCATTTTATCCCCGGGAGCCCAGGGCCCGGTCGAGGTTGAACGCGGCGCTGATCAACGCCAGGTGGGTAAACGCCTGGGGAAAGTTGCCGAGACCTTCGCCGTGATGCCCGGTTTCTTCGGCGTAGAGTCCGACGTGATTGGCGTAGCCGAGGATTTGCTCGAACGTGAGCCGGGCTTCATCGATCCGGCCCGCGCGGGTAAGCGCTTCGACCAGCCAGAACGTGCAGATGTTGAACGTGCCTTCTTCGCCTTTCAGCCCATCCTCTGTTTCGTTGACGTTGTACCGGTGTACCAGGGCATTGGCGACCAGTCCGCCTTTCTCCGGGGATTGGCTGATCGCTTCCAGGGTTTGGAGCATTCGGGGATCGGTCGGCGAGACAAAAAAGACCAGGGGCATCATGAGGTTGGCCGCGTCCAGGGCGTCGCTGCCGTACCGCTGGACAAAGGCCTTTCTGGTCTCATTCCACCCTTTTTCCATGATTTCTTCATACATGGTGTCGCGGACTTTCAGCCACCGGTCACGATCCGCGGGAAACGAACGCCGGTCGGCGAGGCGAAGGCCCCGGTCAACGGCGACCCAGCACATGAGTTTCGAATACAGGAAATGCTGTTGGCTGCCACGGACTTCCCAAATCCCTTCATCAGTCCGCGTCCAGTTGTCGCATACCCAGTTCACCAACCGGCGCAAATGGCTCCAGAGGTCGTAGGAAATCGGGCTGCCGTATTTGTTGTAGAGATAGACCGAATCGAGTAATTCGCCGTAAATATCCAATTGCAGTTGATCATAGGCGCCGTTCCCGACGCGGACGGGACGCGAGCCCTTATACCCGTCGAGGTGCGACAGGGTCTCTTCATGCAATTGATGCCGGCCATCGATGCCGTACATGATTTGCAAGGACCCGTCCGGGTTCAGTTCGTGGCATCGGGCTTCCAGCCAGTGCATGAACTGTTCCGCTTCCTCCGTGAACCCGATACGCAGGAGCGCGTAGATCGTAAAGGCGGCATCACGGATCCACGTATAGCGATAGTCCCAATTGCGTTCTCCCCCGACGTCTTCCGGAAGGCTGCACGTCGGGGAGGCGACGATCGCTCCCGTCGGCTCAAACGTCAGCAGTTTCAGCGTCAGGGCCGAGCGTTGCACCATTTCACGCCATCGACCTCGATAGGTACAACGGGAAAGCCATTGCCGCCAGTAGGCAACGGTCTGGCGAAACAGTCTGTCGGCCTGATCCGCGGAGATGGCCGTGCCGCAGGCATCGATTCGCTCCACGGCTTGAAGTGAAAACGTCAATTCGTGACCTTCCTGTATTTCAAATTCGGCGACAACGCCGTTGTCTTCCTGTGTCAAGGGAATGGTCGATCCCAACCACAAACTGAGCTTCGGGGCTTCGAAATAGGCGCCGTCGGCGGTGAGGGTCGTCGCGTGGGAGTCCCGGGCGTAATTGAAGGCGGGGAAACACTCCAAGCGAAACGTCATGTTTCCGCGAATCGCCTGGACGCGGCGAATGATGCCGTGATAGCCGGCCTCAGTGGCCTTGAGGTTGACCGGCATAAAATCGACAACCTGTCCCACGCCCTGCTCGGAGAGGAACCTGGTGACGAGCACGTTGGTGTCCGGCCAATAGAATTGTTTTTGCGTGGCCTCATTGCCTTTTGAGGCAATTTTCCACCGTCCGCCTTTGTGGTCATCCAGGATGGCGCCGAACACGCTTGGCGAATCGAAGTGCGGAAAACAGAACCAATCGATCGAGCCGTTCACGCCGACCAAGGCACTCGTTCGCATGTTGCCGATCAGTCCGTATTCTTCAATTGGCAGGTAGGGCATCGTGACTCCTAACGAGAATCCGGGGATTTTTGTTTCATGCGAGCCCGTAGGTCGGGTTAGCCGCAGGCGTAACCCGACAATTAGCACTTCCAGAAGCCGGTTTACCCAAGATGCGAACGGGCAGTCAAGCAAAAAATTATAATCTTCTTCTTGACGGCGTCTTTCAAGCGACGCCTGTTTTCTTTACAATGTCGCGCAACACCTTTTTTGGAGAACCACGGGATGACTGACAAGGACGGGAAGTCAATGCCGAATGAACGGGAACCTGGGGTCCCGTCACGTGATGCCCCTGTGACGACGCGACCGAAAGAGCCGCCGACGCGTCGAGCGTTCTTGACCGGCGCCACGTCATTGTTCGGGGCGGCCGCGGCGCACGTGCTGCTGGCGCCTTTTCTGGGTCATGCGGCGAACGGTTCCGGCGATCCCACCCGGGTTCCCGGGGCCTTGGCAACGGAATATGGGCGACGCTCGCCATTTGAACGCGCCAAGCGATTGACCAAACCACAGCGATCGAGAACGCCCTTGCAGGACTTGCATGGCATCGTGACGCCATCGGCCCTGCATTTTGAGCGCCACCATAACGGTGTGCCGCTCATCGATCCTGCGAAGCACCGGCTCCTGGTCCACGGCTTGGTGGAGAGGCCGTTGCTCTTCACCCTCGCCGAATTGAAACGCTTTCCCTCGATCTCACGTCTTGTCTTTATCGAATGTTCGGGGAACAGCGGTAAGGAATGGAAGGGGCCGAAGGGTAAGACCGTGCAGGAGATCCATGGCCTGACCAGCACCAGCGAGTGGACGGGCGTTCGACTCTCGACCGTCTTGTCGGAAGCGGGGCTGACCCCCGGGGCCGCGTGGATGTTGGCCGAAGGCAGCGATGCCGCGGCGATGACGCGGAGTCTCCCGTTGAACCGGGTCCTGGATGAAGCCTTGTTATGTTATGCCCAGAACGGGGAACCGCTTCGTCCGGAGCAAGGCTATCCCTTGCGTTTGTTGGTGCCGGGCTATGAGGGCAACACCTGTATTAAATGGTTACGACGGCTGAAACTCGTTGCCTCGCCAATGATGACTCGTGAAGAAACGTCGAAATACACCGATCTGATGCCGGATGGGACCGCGCGTCAATTCACCTTTGACATGGAAGCGAAATCCGTGATCACGGCTCCTTCCGGAGGGCAGCGATTGAAAAAGACGGGGTACGTTGAAATCCGGGGTTTGGCGTGGAGCGGGCGTGGCCGGGTCGAAAAAGTGGAAGTGAGCGTGGATGGAGGAAAGAATTGGCGCACCGCGAGGTTGCAGGCACCCGTTTTGCCGAAATGTCACACCAGGTTTTGCCTCGATTGGTGGTGGGACGGGGGGAAGGCCGTTCTTCAAAGCCGCTGTATCGATGAGACCGGGTACCGGCAACCGGCGCGTCAGGACTTGGTGGAGGTCCGGGGGACCAATTCGTATTATCACTATAATGCCATCCAGAGCTGGCAAATCGACGAAGCAGGAAACGTGCGGAATGGATAGGTGGGAGAGGGCGAGGGTGAGGGGGCGAAGCCTTCTCCTCCTGCTGTTCGTCATACTGGCGGCGGGTCCGGCTGACGTGTGGGGAGGATCGAAGGATGCGCTCTTTCACCTCGGGCGCGTGGCAACCCCGGAGGAGATTCAAGCCTGGGATATTGACGTTGCGCCTGACGGTGAAGGATTGCCGGCCGGCCGGGGGACCGTAGAGGCAGGTGAGCGCGTCTATGCCGGGCACTGCGCAGGGTGTCACGGCGGGACCGGTGTGGAAGGTCCCAGTCCGAAGTTGGTTGGCGGGCAGGGGACGCTGGCGAGCGCACACCCCGTGAAAACGGTCGGTAGTTATTGGCCGTATGCCACGACCCTGTTCGATTACATTTATCGGGCGATGCCCTTTGTGGCGCCTCAATCCCTGACGCCGGACCAGGTGTATGCCGTGACGGCCTGGATTTTGTTTCAGAACGGGCTGCTGGACAAAGACGTAGTCCTCGATAGAGAGACGCTTCCCAAGGTTCGGATGCCGCATCGAACCGGTTTTGTTCCTGACCCTCGTCCGGACGTGAACCGGCCGGGTTCGTGATCGCTCACCCGTGCCGCCCCCCCTTCTTCGTAGACCACTCGATGACGCAATAGACGACCAACGCAGCCAAGAGTCCGGCCAAGACCGGGCCAGTCGACGTGGTGTCGTCCAAATAACCCCTGACGCTGAAAAACCCGAAACACACGCACCACAAAAAAACAAGCACGAATCGAAGAACATGTTCCATCAGGCAACCGTTTCCTTCATTCTTGCTCAATGCCGGCGATGCGGGCCTCGAGGTCCTTCGCGTCTTGTCTCCGGTTGGTTTGTTTCAACAACGCGACGTAGTTCTTGAGTGTGCGGGCGACGACGGGGTGTTCCGTTCCCAAGGTGTGTTCGTTGATTGCCAGGGCTCGGGCGAAGAGCGGTTCGGCTTCCGCGTATTTCTCCTGGAACAGGTAGAGCAGCGCCAAATTGTTGGCGACGTTGGCGACCTTTTCATGGTCCGGGCCGAATTTCTTTTCGTTAATGTCCAATGCGCTGACCAGCAGGGGTTCGGCCTTTTCCAATTGCCCTTGCAGGCGATAGAAGTCGGCAAGTTTGGTCAGGCTGGCCACCAATCGTGGATTCTCCGGTCCGAATGATAGTTCCGTGATCGTG
>JAJDZI010000075.1 GCA_022824735.1 Nitrospirales bacterium | reverse complement strand
ATGGCCACGGGCAACACCCCGGTGATGGATATGAACCTTTTCAATGGATTCCGAACCTTATCGGCGAACATTGCCGTGGAAATGCCCGAGGCCCCGCATGGGGGCACGCTGTATCGGCTCCTGTTCCTGGCCGGCCTGCTGTTGTTCGTGTTCACGTCTATCGTCAACACACTCGCGGAAATCGTCCGGCAGCGGCTCCGGGCGAGATATAGTCAATTTTAAAGGGATTCCATGCCTGACAGGGTCAAGAAATTTCTCAACTCCGGGACGCTGTTCGTGTGGTTTTGCGGCACGGCAGTGGCCGTCTCGCTGCTCATGGTCAGCGGTGTTCTTCTCCTGATCATGATCAACGGCCTCGGGTTTTTCTGGCCCCATGCCCTTGTGGAAATGACACTCAAAGACGGTACGCACGTGCTCGGAGAACTGAAAGGGGAAGAAGTCATTCCCTATTCGCAGACGCCGGAATTGCCCGAAGGGAAAACCCGGGTGAGGCTGAAAGTCGGGAACCGCGATCTCTATGGCCTGGATTTCCGGTGGGTGGATACCGATCAGATCGCGTCGGCGGACTCCCCGAAAGACGTGGCTGCGTTTGAACGGAGGGAATGGGGGAATTTTTACGGCCGGATTCGAGAGGTCTCGCGTGGCGAAGACGTGGTGGCTTCCGGCAATGAGGAAGGATGGAAGGCGCTCCAGCCGCTGATCGAGCAGGCCAATGACCTGCATGACGAGATTGAACACCTGCAACGAGACGTCATTGGCGACATCAATTTTGAAATCGAAGGAACCCGTTTGCGAATCCGGGAACTGGAATTACGAGGTGAACGTGAGTCCCCGGAGGTGGCCGAGCTTCAAACCGTCACCCAACAGTTGGAAACCCAATACCAGGCACACGTTGCCACCCTTCGGGCGTTGAGCCGTCAACTCGACGAGTATGCCGTGGTTCTCGTGGAAACGAACGGCCGGGAGAAGAATCTTGCGGTCGGCCAAATCGTGAAAGCCCTGCGTCCCAATGACATGGGCCTCTTCGAAAAGATTCTCAGATATTTCATGAATTTCTGGTCCGTGCTGAGCGAGGAACCACGGGAAGCCAATACCGAGGGGGGCATTTTCCCGGCGATCTTCGGCACCGTCATGATGGTGTTGATCATGAGCGTGGCCGTGGTGCCGTTCGGCGTCCTGGCCGCGTTTTATTTGCGGGAGTACGCGCGACAGGGGGTCATTGTGCGGGTGATCCGCATTGCCGTCAATAATCTGGCCGGCGTGCCGTCGATCGTGTTCGGCGTCTTTGGGTTGGGGTTCTTTGTCTACGCGGTCGGCGGAACCCTGGACACCCTGTTCTATCCGGAAGCTCTGCCGACTCCGACGTTCGGCACGGGTGGTATTCTCTGGGCGTCGTTTACCCTGGCCCTGTTGACGGTGCCGGTGGTGATCGTGTCCACGGAGGAAGGGCTTTCAGCCGTCCCCCGGGAATACCGCGAAGGGTCCCTGGCGTTGGGAGCCACCAAGTTCGAAAGTATGCTGCGCGTGATTCTTCCCTGCGCTTTGCCTGGGATCTTGACGGGGCTGATCCTGGCGGTAGCCCGCGCAACGGGTGAAGTGGCCCCTTTGATGTTGACCGGGGTCGTCAAATTGGCGCCGGCGCTTCCTTTGGACCACCATTTCCCGTTTCTGCACTTCGAGCGCAAATTCATGCATTTGGGTTTCCATATCTTCGACGTGGGTTTTCAGTCCCCTAACGTGGAAGCGGCAAAGCCGATGGTCTACGTCACCACCCTGATCCTGGTGATGGTGGTCATCGTTCTGAATCTCAGTGCCGTGGCCCTCCGCAATCATATGCGGAAAAAATTCAAGGCGTCGGCGGTATGAGGTTCAACAGGTGCCTATCATGAGTTCACGGATTGCTGTACTATCAGAATCCCATCAGGCGGACACACAGGCTTGTCCTGAGCGAAGTCGAAGGGTCCGCCCCTACGCAACAAAAACGCAGACGGCGGAAACAACCATGGCCTCTACCCAACGATCTCAAGACATCAACCCCAAAATCACAGTCGAGAATACCGATTTCTTTTACGGCGAGAAGCAGGCGCTGTTCAAAGTCGCCCTGACGGTCCCGACGCATCAAGTCACGGCCTTTATCGGCCCGTCCGGTTGCGGGAAATCGACGTTATTACGGTGTTTCAACCGGTTAAACGATCTGGTTGAAGGGGCTCGAGTCATCGGCAGGATCAGTCTTGACGGCAAAGACATTTACGATCCGTCAGTGGACGTGACCGATTTACGAACCAGAGTCGGCATGGTCTTCCAGAAAGTGAATCCGTTTCCCAAGTCGATTTACCAAAACGTGGTGTATGGGCCGCAGCTCCAGGGAGTGCGGCGCCGTTCCGTGCTCGACGGCATTGTCGAAAAGAGCCTGCAGGGCGCAGGCCTCTGGGAGGAAGTCAAGGATCGTTTGCACCACAGCGCGCTTGGGCTGTCAGGGGGGCAGCAACAACGTTTGTGTATCGCGCGGGCGTTGGCCGTCAACCCCGAAGTTTTGCTGATGGATGAGCCTTGTTCGGCGCTCGATCCCATTTCGACCGCCAAGATCGAAGAGTTGCTGCATTCCCTGAAAGAGCAACTCACCGTGGTGATTGTCACGCACAACATGCAACAGGCCGCGCGCATCTCCGACCTGACGGGATTTTTTCTCATGGGAGAGTTGATTGAATACGCCGATACCAAAACCATCTTCAGCAATCCATCGGACAGCCGGACCGAAGATTACGTGACCGGAAGGTTTGGATGATGTGATCCGTTTCAAGGGGAAATGAGAAGACATGGAACGTCACTTCGAAGAAGACTTTGACAAGCTCAAAAGCAAAATTCTCATGATGGGGACGCTGGTTGAAGAGCAGATCAGGAACGCCCTGACCGCTTTGATCGAACGTGATGAAGCCCTGGCGCGGCAGGTCATTGAGAACGATCATCACGTGAATACGTTGGACGTGGAAATCGACGAAATGGCGCTCGATGCGCTGGTCCGGTATCAGCCCGTTGCCAGAGACTTGCGCTTTGTGACGACCGCCATGAAAATTTCCACCGAATTGGAGCGGATGAGCGATCTGGCGGAAAACATCTGCGAGCGGGCGATCGAACTCAACGAAGAACCTCAGTTGAAACCGTATATCGACATTCCGCACATGGCCGAGCGCGCCCGTATTATGGTCAAGGAATCGTTGGACGCCTTTGTCAAAATGGACTCGTCCCTGGCCAGGAAAGTCGTCCAGGATGATGATTTCGTCGATAACCTGACGGAACAATTGTTCCGCGAACTCTTGTCCTTCATGATCGAAAACCCCAGGACGATCAGCCGGGCCATCCGGCTCTCCTTTATTTCAAAATACATCGAACGGATTGCCGACCATTCGACGAACGTCGCGGAACTGGTGGTCTACATGGTCGAAGGCAAAATCATCCGCCACACCGTTCCTCCGCAAGAGAGCTGACCGCTGCCGCTCACTCCCCCCTTGAGAGGGAGTCGGAGAGCCAAGGGCGTGCCCTGAGCTTGTCGAAGGGGCGTAGCCCGCAGGCGAACCGGTGGGGGGGAAAGGCGAATTACCAACCTGAATTGCAGAACTAAACCTTTCGTTCAATATTGACTATTGACAACTGTCACTTCATATGTAAAATACGCTCCTTATTCAACACGTAGAACCTTCGAGAGACCGTAGGTCGAGTTAGCGTAGCCCTTCGATTTCGCTTCCTTCGACTTCGCTCAGGACAGGCAGGATAGGCGTAGCCCGACAGCAGGTCCGTAGAAGGCGAAACGCGCAAGATGGCACGATTTATGAAGAGAGAGAGAATATCACTTCCGGCCTGAGTGCCGTTATTGCCTAAGTTCAACACACCCGCCTGACCCTGCCGCGCCGGATCATTCGCGGCACAGTGAAACCACCCGTCCATCAAGCCAACAGCCAACCGAATGGCGACGTTCATCGGTTTGCCAACTGCCGGCGCCTTTACAGGCACCAGTAACACCTTCTCACCAAGCCCATAGCCACCCGTACGCACTGCATGGCGGTTGGGCTGCGTTCGCTTCTGACCTGTTTTTCCCTGGTTTTGTGCTTCCTGAAACAAGAAGGCCTCGCATCCGCCGTGGCCAATATCCGTCAAACTCGACGTGTGGGCCTGCATAGGAGGGGAAGGTCATATCAATGAACGGGCTTCATCGTTTTTACACAAAAGGCAATCAGGGAGACACGATAATGGAATATGTCATACGATGTTTACTGGTCATTGGCCTTATGCTTGGGACAACCGCCTGCATCTCGTCCCAACGCGCATCCATCTCATCGAATGTCGACAACGTAGCTATCCAGGTAGATGGGCAAAACGTTGGGACCACACCGACAAACTATGATTTCAGTTTCTCTGATGAAATGACCCGTCACTCTATTACGGGTAAGAAGGAAGGCTATCATAATCGCACCGTGATTGTGACCCAGGAATATTTGAAGAAATCTTCCGGTGCAATAGAACTCGTACTGGAACCGCAGCATAAAACGGCACTCATCATTTCTAACCCCGACGCGGCACATGTCAAGATCAACAATGAAAATATAGGGGCAACCCCTACGAACTATTCTTTCGACTTCTCCGAAAGGAATCGCCGTTATGCCATTGAGGTCTCAAAAGTGGGCTTCTTCGAGAGCACCATTGTCGTTGGCGAAAAGAGTCAAGGAATACGTTCGGGGACGATACAGGTGGTGCTTGAAAAAGACCCTGCCTGGGTGGCGACTGCAGAAAGTAAAGCGACAAACAAGTGGCTGCGTATTGCGATCGACCCTTCTATCTCCTTTGACATGGCGTGGCAGAAGATCATCGATTCGGTCACGATGAGATACGATAGTCTTGAGCAACTGGATCAAGCCTCCGGGTATCTCCGCAGTTCCCCTCAAGTTCGCGAGTTTCCAAAAGGTCCTGACGGTCCCTTTCTCGTCCGCACGCAATTGTTGGGTTCGATTTCATCCAAAGAACCGCTGACGTATAAGATCAAGCTGATCTCGAAGACACGTTCAAAAAATGACCCACGGGGTGAGGACTGGAAGAAATTTGGCCGTGTCTTTAACGAAGACGCAGAGTTGGTAGAAGAATTACAAAGCAGGCTGGGCTTGAAATAGCCATTTTTTGATTGCCCTGGTGGTTTTGGAGAGTTTCTTGCGAGTGGAAGAGATGATCTCGTGTCCGCCCTGTCCAATATTCAATATCCATCAAATTCTATTTCGACCTGTTTCACTTCGTGGGAGGGATGAATGAACGTGCCACCTCAATGCAAAGTAGAAAATCTGAGCATCGTCTTGTCGTTCGCATTGTGTGCGACTTTGAGTATTCTGCCGGTCAACAACGCCGATGCCTCCGCCCCTTCTTCGGAACAATCTGGTTCTCAAATTATGGGTTCATTATCCAGCCAGGCACTTGCCTGTGGCAATGCTTTTGAGCAGGGGGTCTCCTGTGGGTACCGCTGTTTTTTGGAGAAGTTGGTAATTGGAATCCTGTTGGATTCGACCACTAAATCCGCCAAGGCCTACGGCAAACGACTCTTCGGGGAGCATTTCTCTCTCGTCAACCGATTCACCTATTCCCAGATGGGCGGCGGTTTCAGCGGGGAAATGGACACCGTGGTGCCCCTGGCGGCGTTAGCCGGTTTTGCCGGCTTCGGCGAG
>JAJDZI010000097.1 GCA_022824735.1 Nitrospirales bacterium | reverse complement strand
TGCTTTTTCTGCAACCCATTGATTTTCGGGGTGATATGGGAGGGCATTGAGTCTCTCCAAATAAAATCGCAGAAGATAGTCAAAGGCCGTCCCAACTAACTGGTGGTTAGTCGTATTGGGGGGGGGTGCCAATAATGGACGGGTTTTTTCGATCTTTTGTCGTAATACTGACAATTGAAAATCATCACGGATTTTATTTCTCAGGGATTGGTCATTTTTGATAAGCGATGAAAGGCTCATGGTTGTTCTTGCTGGGCTAGCTCTCGTAGAGGAGAACGAGTATCATTGAGTTCTCAGATCGATAAACCGGAACCGGCGTCACACCAATCGCCATTGGTGGCCGTCGGTGGCGATCAGTTTGTCGGCTTCGACGGGGCCCCAGGTGCCTGCGGGGTATTCGGACAGCCATCGGCTGCCCTGGGCGTTCCAGCCGTCGAGAATGTCGGTAATCCAGGCCCATGAGGCTTCCACGGCGTCGCGCCGCATGAACAACGAAGTGTCCCCGGCCATCACGTCCAACAGTAACCGTTCATAGGCTTCAGGCGATGGCGTGGAAAAGGCATCGCCATAGTCGAAGTCCATGTCCACGGGATGGGTTACGGTTCGACTTCCCGGAATTTTTGACATGATCCTCAACGCCATTCCTTCATGGGGTTGAATGCGAAACGTCAGGACGTTGGGGGCTTGTCGCGCTTGAGGTGAGGCGTTGAAGAGAATTTCCGGAATGTGTTTGAATTGCACGGCGATTTCCGAAGCTCGACGCGGCATGGCTTTGCCCGTTCGCAGATAAAAAGGCACGCCCGACCATCGCCAATTTTCCACGTAACATTTCAGCGCCACGTACGTTTCCGTGGTCGAATCCGGCCGGACGCCTGCCTCGTGCCGGTACCCCGGCACGGCTTGGCCTTTGATGGTCCCCGGAGCGTATTGCGCGCGGACCGTGACGCGCTCCACGTCCGTGCCACGGATCGGGCGGAGGGACCGCAAAACCTCCATGCGCGCATTGCGCACGACGTTCGTATCCAACGAATAGGGCGGTTCCATGGCAATCAGGCAGAGGAGTTGGAGGATATGGTTCTGCACCATGTCCCGGAGTGCTCCGGCGTGTTCGTAATAGCTGGCCCTGGTGCCCAAGCCCTCCTCTTCACTCACGGTAATTTGCACGTGGTCGATGTATTTATTATTCCAGATCGGCTCGAAGATACTGTTGGCGAACCGGAGCACCATGATATTCTGGACGGTTTCTTTCCCGAGATAATGATCGATACGGTAAATTTGAGATTCATCCAACACGTCGCCGATCGTCGCATTGATGGCCTTTGCCGACTCCAGATCGTGACCAATGGGTTTTTCCACGATGACCCGGGAGACGCGATCCGTCCGGTTGGCCGGATAAATCAGCCCTGCACGTTGTAACCCTTCACATGATGGTCCAAAGGAGGCAGGCGGAATCGCCAGGTAGAAGACGCGGTTGCCCGGTAACTTGAATTGGGTCTCGATTTCTTCGATTCGTCCGCGGAGCCGTTCATACATCGTGAGATCTTCACTGGCTCCGGAAAAATAATGCAGTCGTCGCTCGAAGTCCTGCCATGCGTCCTGTTGAAGCGATTGGCGGGAAAATTGCTCGACACCGCTGTATGCCACCTTGCGGAATTCGTCGTCGCTCCAAGACCTGCGTCCGATTCCGATGACGGCATAGTTCTCGGGAAGCAGCCCGTCCAGCCCCAGGTTATAAAGAGCCGGCAGGAGCTTGCGCTTCGTGAGATCCCCGGATCCCCCGAAAATAACGAGCGTACAGGGTTCGACTTGAGTGCCGGGGTTGGTCCTGGTCATGCCATCTTTCTCATGTTGAGGATTTCACCTTGTGGCCGCCGAATGCCTGCCGGAGGGCAGCCAGCATTTTTTCCGAAAACGACTCTTCCTGCCTGGACCGGAAACGGGTGAAGAGTGCTGCGGACAGGGTGGGAACCGGCACGTCCTTGTCCATCGCTTCCATCAGCATCCACCGACCTTCGCCCGAATCCTGAACGAATCCTTTCAAGCCGGCAAGCGTGGGATCGTCTTTGAGGGCCGTGGCCCCGAGTTCCAACAGCCATGAACGCACCACGCTTCCATGCATCCACAGGTCGGCAATCTTGGGCAAATCAAGGCGGTAATCGCTTTTCGACATCAATTCGAATCCTTCGGCATAGCCTTGCATGATACTGTATTCAATGCCGTTATGAACCATTTTGACGTAATGTCCGGCCCCATGGCCGCCGACGTGCGCCCATCCGTCTTGTGGCGCCAGGGTGGTGAACACTGGCTTGAGCCGGTGTACGACCGGTTCTTCGCCGCCAATCATCAGGCAATAGCCGATCTGGAGTCCCCAAATGCCTCCACTGGTTCCGGCGTCGATGTAATGAACTCCCTTGGCCTCCAATGCCGCGGCCCGGCGGACGTCATCATGGAAGTTGGTGTTTCCGCCATCGATGATTACGTCATCGGGTTCCAACAGGTCCGCCAAGGCTTGAACTGTCTCTTCCGTTGGCGCGCCGGAAGGGACCATCACCCAGACCGCGCGGGGCTTGGCCAGTTTCGAGACGAGGTCTTGCAGCGAAGAAGATCCGACCGCGCCGATTTCTTCAGCCTGGGCCACAAGGTCCTGTGCCCGGTCGAAGACCAGCACGCGGTGATCGTCCTGCCGGAGCCGCGTCACCATATTCATACCCATTTTGCCGAGTCCGATAAATCCGATTTCCATGCGTGGTCCCTTCCTTAACGTGTCAATGTGTTTTCAGGTGTGTATGAGGAGACAATGGCCCGTTGCGAACTGCTTATAGCTTACCTTTGGTTATTCTGGTATTGCAAAGGTTCCCAATGTGACAGGGCAGGTGAGACGACTTATAATTGACTGGTATGGAGACCGAAACAGTTTCTTCAACTCCTGAGCCTGATCCGGTGCTGTTGGAGACGACGCTGCGGACACGGTTGCCTTTTCGGGCC
>JAJDZI010000117.1 GCA_022824735.1 Nitrospirales bacterium | reverse complement strand
CTTACTCTTCAAACGATCCGCTTGCAGAGCCAAGCAGAACGGCTCGCATGGTTGGCGGAACAATTGCCCGCTCTTCCGGGTCACGGGATCATTTATACACTCACGGTTCGTGATGCGGAACAAGTCAGTGAATGGCTTGGGTCTCGCGGACTGAACGTCAGGGCCTACACGGGTAAAACGGGCGAGCAGCGACCGGAGTTGGAAGATGCACTTCTTCAAAACAGGGTAAAAGCGCTGGTCGCAACAACAGCCTTGGGTATGGGCTTCGACAAACCTGATCTGGCTTTTGTCATTCATTACCAGGCGCCGGGTTCTGCGATAGCCTACTATCAGCAGGTCGGTCGTGCCGGGAGAGCGCTTGACACAGCCTACGGAGTGTTGCTGAGCGGCCAGGAAGAAACCGAAATCACCGATTATTTTATCAAGAGTGCGTTTCCAACACGCGATGAAGTGCAAAAGATACTGAATGCCTTGGAGGAGGAGCCTAACGGGCTGTCCGTTCCCAAAATTGAAGGAGTCGTCAACATCAGTAATAGTCGTATACAGAAGGCCATGCAACTCCTTTCTTTAGAAGCACCGGCACCCGTTGCCAAACAAGGAAGCAAGTGGCAACTGACTGCCGCAACCCTGAGCCCCAACTTCTGGGAGCGGGCGGAGCGACTCACGGAAGTGCGGAAAAAGGAGCAGGAACAAATGCAGGAATATGTGAGGCTGAGCTCTGGTCACATGGAATTCCTTGTTCGAGCGCTGGATGGAGAGCCGGACAATATCTTCCCACCTCGTTTGCCACCTTTGGCAACAGAACCGAACTTGGCGCTGGTTCAGGAGGCAATTGATTTCTTGCGCCGCACGAACTTGCCGATCGAACCGAGAAAGAAATGGCCGTCTGGAGGACTACGGCATTATAAGCTGTCCGGGCAGATCGTTACCCATTTCCAATCTCAGCCCGGCATGGCACTTTGCAACTGGGACGATGCCGGCTGGGGGTCTTTGGTGCGCCAAGGAAAATATCATGACGGACACCTATCTGATGAACTGGTGGAAGCCTGCAAAACTTTGGTTAAAAAATGGAACCCGCAACCGGTCCCCAAATGGGTAACCTGCATTCCTTCACGACGACATCCGGGCCTGGTGCCTGATTTCGCCCGACGCTTGGCCAAAGCCCTTGACCTTCCATTCAAACAAGTATTAATTAAAACGAAGGACCGCCCTGAGCAGAAGACAATGGCGAACAGCACTCAACAAGGGCGCAACATTGACGGGGCGTTGGCGCTGATCGATGAAACATTGCCTGATGGGGCGTTACTGCTCGTGGACGATATGGTGGATTCGCGCTGGACCTTCACCGTTGCAGCTTGGTTATTGCGCTCTCACGGAAGCGGTGAGGTATGGCCACTGGCACTTGCTCAGACGGGAGGCAACCCATGAGTGAGACGCTCTCCTTGAACACGAAAGCTATTCTGCTGTTGACCGCCCCTTTGATCATTGGACGCGGCAAAAGTAAGGAACCGGCCGATCTGCTCACGCCTGGCGAATACATGAAACTCACCTTGTATCTCCAAGAGATGGGGAAGCAGCCCGCTGACTTGTTGGAGGCAAATATCGATCACATTCTCGGTGATCATCATCACATATTTGATCGCAACCGACTCAAGCGTCTGTTGGATCGCGGTTTCCTCTTGAGCCAAGTCATCGAGCGGTGGCAGACACGAGCAATTTGGGTGATAAGCCGAACCGATGAGGCTTATCCCCAAAAGCTCAAGATACGGCTAAAAAAGGACGCGCCGAGCTTGCTGTATGGCTGTGGGGACGTGAACATTCTCAATAGTGGTGGATTGGCAATTGTCGGTTCCCGCAACGTCAATGATTCCTTAATCGAGTACACCCAAGAAATCGGACGTCTGGCAGCAAAGGCTCGGCAGACTGTCATTTCCGGTGCTGCCAGGGGCATTGATCGGGCAGCCATGTCCGGCGCATTGGAGGCGGGTGGCAAAGTCATAGGGGTATTGGCCGATAGTCTCGAACAAACGGCCATGACTCGTGAGCATCGAAACCTGCTGCTGGAAGAGCGACTTGTTTTGATCTCACCGTATGATCCGAACGCAGGATTCAACACAGGGCACGCAATGCAACGCAATAAAGTGATCTATGCCTTGTCGGATGCGGCCTTGGTCGTGAACACCGACATGAATAAGGGTGGTACATGGGCAGGCGCAACCGAGCAACTTGAACGGCTGCGTCTCGTGCCCATCTATGTACGTTCGACCGGTGAACCATCCAAGGGTCTTGAAGCCTTGAGAGCCAAAGGAGCCATGTCATGGCCGAACTCGGTGGATACAGATAACCTTGATACTGTCCTTCGGCCTGATATCCTCAAGACGCCAGCCTCTCCAATCCAGAGCCAACTGCCGTTTGATGTCCAATAGGCACCCGTGAAAACGGTCTGATGTTCACGAATCGGGCAGGTGTTGCCTGATGAGGGCGATCAGTTCGTCTTGTTCGACTTTGCCTTCGCGGGTCAGCAGGAGGTTTCCACGTGAATAGAGATGCGTGGTGGGGTACGTTTCAAACTGATGTTGTTTCTTGATCCCCCGGCACCGGCCAGGCACGTGCATCTTGGCCTTGCCGATACGAACGCCGGGAAGCTTCCTGGCAACTTCTTCCAGGATGGGATCATAGGCCGCACAGGGTTCGCAGGCCGCAATGCCGTAGGCCACCACGGTCGCCTGGGCCGCTTTTAGTTCTTCGTAATTTTCGTCCGTGACGTTTTCTACGGTTCCGGCCATCCCGTGTTCCTTTTCCGTTCATCAAAAATCAAGGGGGATCCCCCTGTTCGTGGAATCCCCCTTCACCGCGTCTCGCTGACGTGGTCAGTTCAGCGCTTTCAATGCGTCCAGAATGTCCTTGTCGTCCCGAGCGGTCTTGATCTCCTGCACCTTGACGTAGGCCACCTTACCTCCCTTATCCACAATCACCGTGGCGCGTTTGGAACAATTGAGGTCCGGAAAATACAGGCCATATGCTTTGCACACGTCACGATGCATATCAGCCAACAAGGTGTGTTTCAGATCGAGTGAGTCGGCCCAGGCCTTGTGCGAAAAAAAGCTGTCCGTGCTGATACCGAGAAGTTCGGCATTGGCATCGGAAAAACTCGGAAAATCGTCCGTCAAGCATTTATTTTCATTCGTGCAGACCGGACTCCAATCGAGAGGGTAAAAGGCCAGGACCACGTTCTTTTGACCTTTAAAACTGCTTAATGAGACTTCGCTTCCATCCTGGTTTTTCAGGGTGAAATCGGGAGCAACATCGCCCACTTTTATTTCTGGAGCAACATCAGACATAGAACCGCCTCCTTCTTGAATTCGTTAGGGATGATGAAAAGACATGGAACGTAACATCTTCTATTTGCAGGAATTTTTCGTAGCACGCCCTTTCAAAGTTTGTCAACCGGGCAAAAGGCCTAGGACCCGTCACAGAAGATCGACGACCAGATTAGCGCAATAATCGCGGGGCGAAAGTCGTGACCGGAAAATGGCGGCGGAAGGCTTGTCTTTATAAGCAACCGGGAGTATCGTCTTCGTAGAAGGAACCTAAGCCTTATCCACTAGAGAGCCAACCTCCTGAACATGAGTTCACTGCCGTCTCACTATCTCTCTGCTACGGACTTCCGACGTCTGACACAACGTCTCCTGTGGCCCATCCTGATCGCCGGCGGACTGGCCGTCGGAGGGATGGCGGCGGTGGCCTGGCACATGACGACCGGGCTGCCCTCACTGGGAGTGCTCCGGGATTACCAGCCCAGCCTGATTACCAAGATCAAGGCGGATCAACGCCAGGTTATCGGCCAATATTACGTGGAGCGAAGAATATTGACTCCGCTTCGTGACGTGCCCCAGCATTTGATCAATGCCGTGATTGCGGTTGAAGATACCCGGTTTTTCGAACACCCGGGATTGGACGTCTGGGGAATCCTTCGGGCCACCTGGACAAACTTCAAACACGGGGGAAAAATCGAAGGGGCCAGCACGATCACCCAACAACTTGCCAGATCCCTGTTCTTGACCCCGGAACGGACTTTTCAGCGCAAAATACGGGAACTCTTCCTGGCCCTGAAAATGGAATTTATCCTGACGAAGGAACAAATTCTCGAGATGTACCTCAACCAGATATACTTCGGCCAGGGGGCGTATGGGGTCGGGACTGCATCCCTGACGTATTTTGGGAAAACGTTGTCCGAATTGCAGTTACCCGAGTCGGCATTTCTTGCAGGACTGCTGAAAGCCCCCAATACCTATTCACCCTACAAGAACTACGTTCTCGCGAAGAAACGCCAGGAACACGTGTTGGGCCGAATGGTCCAAGCCGGCTTCCTGACGGAGTCCCTTGCCCGGACGGCAAGCGGGACCCGATTGAACTTTACCCGTCAAGTCTATGATCGCGTTGCTCCGTATTTTCTTGAAGGCGTCCGCCAACACCTCGTCAAGGAATACGGGGAGACCATGACGTATAAAGGAGGGCTACAGGTTTCCACCACCCTGAACATTCCAATGCAACGCTTGGCCGAAGAGGCCATCAGGAAAGGACTGCGCGACCTCGACAAACGGCAGGGATGGCGCGGGCCGCTCCGTCATGAGGCACCGCCTGAGACGGTGCCGGCCGAGCCGTCCATGGTTTACCCCGCGTTCGGGGAAATCCTGGAAGGCCGCGTCTTGACCGTATCCGATGAAGAGATACGGGTCCTGGCGCATGACCTGGTCGGCACCATTGCCTTACCGGACATGCTCTGGGCTAAACGCCGGCTCTCCGAAGGCGCGTCCGTGACCGACGCGGTGGTGACCCCGATTGACTCGGCCACGCAATTGGTCAAACCGGGAGACGTGATTGAGGTCTCGCTGAAGTCCACCGCCAACGACACGATCCGGTTCAGACTGGACCAGACTCCCGCGGTCGAAGGCGCGCTCATTGCAATCGATCCCCGGACCGGCGCGGTGAAGGCGATGGTCGGCGGGTACGACTTTGAACGGAGTCAATTCAATCGCGCCTTGTTAGCCATCCGGCAGCCCGGGTCTGCGTTCAAGCCGATCATTTATGCCACGGCCGTTGATCAAGGGATGACGCCCGCGACACTTGTCCTTGATGCGCCCGTGGTCTACGAAGAAGAAGAGCCCGGAAAAACCTGGAAACCCGAAAATTATGAAAAACGCTTTTTCGGTCCGATCACCTTGAGAGAAGCCTTGCGTCACTCCAGAAACGCGGCGACGGTCCGTCTGCTCGAACAGGTCGGCGTTGGCCGCGTTATCAATTTTTCACGCGCCCTCGGGATTCACAGCCCATTAAGTCCTGACCTGTCCCTGGCACTCGGCTCTTCGGGGGTGACGCTTCAAGAACTCACCGCGACCTACGGCGTATTTGCCAACCAGGGACTGGCCTTGGAACCCTACACGATTTCCCTGATCAGAGATCAGCATGACCACATTCTCGATCAACACGTGTTTGAACCCAGCCAAGTGGTCTCCAAAGAAACCGCCTACTTGATTACACACATGATGATGGACGTCATTCAAAGCGGAACGGGCAGACGCGCCCGGTCGATCGGACTTCCCTTGGCCGGCAAAACCGGCACGACCAACGGCTACCGGGACGCGTGGTTCATCGGCTATGCGCCGAATCTCGTGACGGGCGTCTGGGTCGGCTTCGACAGCGTGGGCACACTCGGCAAAGTGGAGTCCGGTGCCCATGCCGCCCTCCCCATCTGGGCAAACTTCATGCGCAAGAGCCTCAACCTGCTCCCTGTCCGGACCTTCACGGTTCCGGATGGCATCCAGTTCGTCGAGGTTGATCAGGCAACCGGCACCCTTGTCGCCGAACCCTCACAAGAGACGACAACCGAAGTTTTTGCAGACGGAACGGTTCCCCGCCCACCCGTTCGCCAACCGGCCGACCCTTTGGACTTTTACGAACTTGATCAACTCGACCAGGCCGAAGCAACGCGCTAGAGCAGAACAAGGCAGGCACGTCCAACACAAACTACTTAGAACTCCAAAACATATTGAAATTACTTACTGCTTCATTAAAATATGTAAAATTAAAATGTAAATTTGAATTAGCATATTTTATATGGTAAACTCTGGCGCATGATGATCGTTCGTGACCTTGCGCCAAAACTCATTGGAGCAGCAACTCAAGCACCTGCTATCACGCTCACGGGGCCTAGACAAAGCGGCAAGACCACATTATGCCGGTCCGTGTTCTCCCGGCATCCATACGTGACGCTTGAGGCTCCTGATACGCGCGCATTCGCGGCAGAAGACCCCAGGGCTTTTTTGGCTCAGTTCCCGGAAGGCGCCATCATTGACGAGGTGCAACGCGCCCCGGACCTGCTCTCGTATCTCCAAGGCATCATCGACGATGATCCGACACCCGGGCGCTGGATTCTCAGCGGCTCACAAAACTTGTCCTTGCTGGAGTCAGTCAGCCAATCGTTAGCCGGACGAACGGCAATCCACCATCTGTTGCCGTTGACCTACGGTGAAGTCACGCGCTTTGCTCAACATCCCACGAGTCTCGACGAGACCCTGTTTGCCGGCAGCTACCCCCGTATCTTTGATCGCCAACTCGACCCGGCAGACTGGCTCCGCTCGTATGTCGCCACCTATCTCGAACGGGACGTGCGAACCATCACCAACGTCGGCGATCTTGCGGCGTTTCAACGGTTCGTCGAATTATGCGCCGGTCGTACCGCCCAGTTGATCAACTATTCGTCGCTGGCCAACGACTGCGGCATCTCACAACCAAGCGCCAAGGCCTGGCTCGGCATACTGGAGGCAAGCTTTATTGTGTTCCGTCTACAGGCGTTTCATGCCAACTTGCGCAAACGACTCGTGAAAATGCCAAAGCTGTATTTTTACGATACCGGTTTAATTTGTTGGCTCCTGGGTATCCGCGAGCCGGTGCAGCTTCGTTCGCATCCGCTTCGCGGGTCGATCTTTGAGACCTGGGTTGTCTCGGAGACCATCAAACACCGCACCAACCTGGGCAAGGCGGGCGGGTTGTCTTTCTATCGTGACAGCAATGGGGCCGAAGTCGATCTTATCATCGAGCAACAAGATAACATCATACTGGTCGAAGCCAAATCCTCCGTCACCGCATCGTCGAGTTTGTTCACCAGCACCAAACGTGTTCGACGGCATTTTGAGCACTTGCCACGTTCATGTGACGCCGCAGTTGTCTACGGCGGTGATCAATTTCAACGGTACGGGGATGGACAGTTGATACCCTGGCGAATGCTACGCGCGGCAAGTCTACCTGACTCCGATCACGTCATTTCCGTTTTTGCCGGTAGCCAACCAGTTGCCAACGCCAATATCCTGACGCTATTTCCGAACAAGACTTGGAAAGACGCGATCACCGGCGAGAACGGCGAGAGTAGACTCGCCCTGCATTCCGTTCACCTGCCCATGACCCTCTTCGTGGCCGTCGAAGGCTTCGCGGCGCATGTGGAGCATGACTGGATTCCGGCCGAACGGGCGCTCCATATCGAACTGAGCCCGCTTCCCAACGGTGGCGCCATCATCTTGCCCGAAGGAACAGGCACACTTCCGGGGCTCAAGGGCAGATTGAATCCCATCCGCGATACCCTTGACCGGACCTACTTGTACGCAGACAACATCGCCATTAACGACGGACGGCAACAGCCGGTGGCGTTTGTGCCCGGTGAAGAACTGCAATTAACCGATGCTGACGGTCATGACCTGCTGACGCGCATCATTGATATCGTCGGCCGCTCGGCACTGGTCGAGTACAGGAGATCAGAGTAAGAGCCCTTACCGAGCCCATGACCGCGAACGCCGTTCTTCCCGCCGCAACACTTTAAAAATGAAGGCTTTGGCTCTTAGGATGGGGGCACCAGTCCGCTACTGCGCGTCCTGGTATTCTTCGTGCCAGGCCATCTGAATGGCTTCGAGCTTTTTTTCGTTGGACGACTTGGGGTCATCCGTGAATTCCGGCCATGCCACGACCCACGCATGGAGATCGGTAAAGCGGACAGTGAGGGGATCGAGATCCGGGTGTTCTTCGTGAAGCCGAATCGCGATGTCTTCGGCCATATCCCACGTTAATTCTTGAGACATGTGGTGCTCCTCATGGGAGTCGTCGGACGGTCAATCCGTGACTTCGGAGAGTTTTTTGTTTTCGAGGGCTTCTTTGAGCGTGGCGTCCATCAACACCTCGGCCAAGTGATGGGTCACTTTTTCCATATCGGCAATCCTGGTTCGGATGAGTCGATGATCTTCCTGCGTCAGGACAGCGCGCAGTTCATCGACGGCGTGGCGAATGGATTGGATTTCGTCTGCCGGGACCAGGTCCGTTCCGCGTTTCAGCGCCTTTTCGGTGGCCATGATGATGGCATCGGCCTCCGTCTTCGCCTCAATCACCTGACGCGCCTTGATGTCCTCTGCCGCGAATTGGAAGGATTCCCGAATCATGGTTTCAACTTCCTCATCAGTTAGCCCGTAGGAAGGTTTGACCTGGAGGGATTGCGATTCGCCGGTCCTGATATCGGACGCAGTGACGTTGAGAATGCCGTTGGCATCGATCAGGAACGTTACTTCAATGCGCGGCACGGCCGCGGGTAGCGGCGGGACCTTGAGTTGAAACCGGGCCAGGCTTCGATTGTCTTTCACCAACTCGCGTTCGCCTTGCAACACGTGAATATCCACGCCGGTTTGACCATCCACGTAGGTGGTGAACATCTCCTTGGCGCTGGTCGGGATGGTCGTATTCCGGCGAATCAACGTGCTCATGACGTTACCCATGGTTTCAATGCCCAGGGACAGCGGAGTCACGTCGAGCAGGAGCATCTCCGTGTTTTCCCCGGCCAGTATGCCGGCCTGCACCGCGGCCCCGAGCGCAACGACCTCATCGGGATTCAGGTCACAGTGGGGCGTCTGGCCGAACAGTGCCTGCACACGGGCTCGAATCACCGGCATCCTGGTGCTCCCCCCGACCAGGACGACTTCGTCGATCTGGCCGGTTTTCAGGCCCGCGTCGCTCAACGCGTGACGACACGGCGTCATGGTTTGTTCGACCAGGTCTTGAACCAAGGCTTCGAATTCATCGCGGGACCAGGTACGTTCATATGTCCCTTTGCCGTCGGGCAGGGTGACGGCCATGTGCGCCTGCTGTTCGTCCGACAACCGGATCTTGGTTTTTTCGGCTTCAAGCCGCACGGTTTGCATGAGTTCCGGTGAATCTTCGACTTTGACGCCATGCAAGGCATCGATGTCCCGGATGACCGCGTCCACCAGCCGCCTGTCGAAATCATCCCCGCCGAGATGCGTGTTCCCATTGGTCGCCAGGACTTCGAAGATGCCGTCCTTGAGTTTCAGGATGGAGATATCGAAGGTTCCCCCTCCAAGATCGTAAACAGCGATGTTGCCCTTCGTGTTCTTTTGCAGCCCATAGGCCAACGACGCCGCCGTCGGCTCATTGATGATCCGCAGTACCTCCAGGCCGGCAATAAGGCCGGCATCCTTCGTCGCCTGGCGCTGGCTGTCGTTGAAATAGGCCGGGACCGTGATCACGGCTTTGGTAATTTCCTCGCCCAGATGCGCTTCGGCCCGAAGCTTGAGTTCTTTCAGGATCATGGCCGAGACCTGCGGGGGGGAATAGGTTTTCTCGCCTACCTGGATGCGGATCACGCCGCCTTTCTCCTGCAAGGTGTACGGGAAATATTTCAATTCACCCGCCACGTCGGACACGGCTTTCCCCATGAACCGTTTCACGGAATAAATCGTGCGGGACGGATCGCGAACGAGATGCTCCTTGGCGGGGTCCCCGACCAGGAGACCGTTGTCCGTGAGGCCCACGATCGACGGGACTTTGGTTTGGCCGCGGGCTCCGGGAATGACCCGCGGACCGTCGCCGGCCATGTGCGCAACCAATGAATTCGTGGTGCCGAGATCAATGCCGACGATCAGTGCCATATGTTCCGTTCATCCTCTCCCGCGGGACTCGTCGCCGCGGCCAAATCATTCACGATATTCTTCACGTACGTGCGGTTGGAGAGAATTTCCTGCATGCCCGTGAGCACCGCATCTTTTTGCGCCTGCACGGTGACGTCACCGTCGAACGGCAGCGCGTCCCAACGGCTGAATTGCTCGCGCAATCGAGTTTCCATTTGCGCTTTGCGCGTTTCAAGCGCCTGCCGCTCGCCTTGCAATTTCTCAAGCAGCTCCTGCCGGCGTGCGTCGGACTCCCCGGCGGACAGCGACCGGAACTCCTCCAAATCCTCTTGCAGTTCCAGGATTTCATCGAACAGGTCGGCCGGGGGCGAGGTCCGAATATCCTTGGCCGAGCCCGCTTCGAGACGAATGAGATACTCGGCTCGTTGCACGGGGTCTTTCAACGTACGATACGCCGTGTTCAATAACGCGGTGTTGCCGAGACTGATGGCTTTTTCGCTCTCGTCTTTCGTGGCGTAGTAGTCGGGATGAAAGCTCCGGCTCAAGGCATAGAAGGTTTCTTCCAGTGCCTGTTCGTCGAGGTTTAATTTGCGAGGCAGGTTGAGGCAGGTGAAATAGTCAAGTTCCTTGGACAAGGGTTGGACCTTGACGCACCGGCCGCAGAAGTATTCGCCGGTCATTTCAGACTGACAATGCCAGCACATGCTGCGAGCCATCGGCAGGTCGCGGCCCCGTTCGGCTGGTGGTGTGTGTTCGCTCATCCTTGCTCTCTCGCACAACGGGCATGGTAGGACTTCACCATGCCCGTTGGCTCACTTGTCGCGCGACGCGGTTCAACGCGTTATGCTGAAAACGATTCTCCGCACCCACAGGTCTTAGTCGCGTTGGGATTGATGAATTTGAATCCCCCGCTGACTAGATCTTTTTGATAGTCGAGCTGCATGCCTTCCAGGTAAATAGCGCTCTTCACGTCGACGATGACTTTCACCCCGCCCTGCTCGCACACGGTATCGAACTCGCCGATTTTCTCGTCGAAATTGATCGTATAACTCAACCCGGAACAGCCGCCGCCCTTGACGCCCAAGCGCAAACCGCCTTCGGTGAGGTCCTGCACGTCCATGAGCCGCTTGACTTCCGTCACCGCGGCCTCCGTCAGCGTGACGAGTGGGGTCTGTTGTGTCGTTTCCATGACTTCACTCCTTGCCGGGTCAGGCGGGCGCAGCCACTTCTTCGGGCGCGCCTTCGGTATCGGCTTTCTTTTTGTAATCGTTCAACGCGGCTTTGATCGCGTCTTCCGCCAACACGGAACAATGGATCTTGACCGGGGGCAGGTTCAATTCCTGCACGATCTCGGTATTCTTGATCTGGCCCGCTTCATCCACGGTCTTGCCCTTCAACCATTCCGTGGCCAAGCTGGAACTGGCAATCGCCGACCCGCAACCGAAGGTTTTGAACTTCGCGTCCACGATGGTCTCGTTCTCCACCTTGATCTGGAGTTTCATCACGTCACCGCATTCGGGAGCCCCGACGATGCCGGTCCCCACGCCATCTTCGTCTTTCTTGAATGACCCCACGTTGCGTGGATTGTTGTAATGGTCGATGACTTTTTCGCTGTACGCCATGACACTATCCTCCTTCTGCCCGATAATGTATAAGTACGGTTACGTCTTGCACGCTTTACTTAATGCGCCGCCCATTGGACGGTTTTGAGATCAATGCCTTCCTTCGCCATTTCATAGAGCGGCGACATTTCACGCAGGTGATTGACCGCCTTGATCATCCTATCGATAGTATATTCCACTTCTTCCGGCGTCGTAAACCGGCCGACCCCGAACCGGATGGATGAATGCGCCAAATCGGAACCCACGCCCAGGGCCCGCAGCACATATGACGGCTCGAGGGTAGCCGAAGTACAAGCCGAACCCGACGACAAGGCGATTTCCTTGACGCCCATCAACAGGGCTTCGCCTTCGACGTACGCAAAACTGATATTCAGGTTCCCGGGAAGCCGCTCCGTTTCGTGACCGTTGAGGTACACTTCTTCCAAGGCACCCATGATGCCGTCTTGCAGGCGGTCGCGCAGGGCCATCGTACGAACGGACTCCTCCGGCATTTCCTGCGCGCATAACTCGATGGCTTTGCCAAACCCGACCACGAGCGGCACCGGCAACGTGCCCGAGCGCATGCCTCGTTCGTGTCCGCCGCCGTCAATCATCGGCGCCAACCGAACGCGCGGCGCTTTCCGGCGCACGTACAGCGCCCCGATGCCCTTGGGTCCGTAAATCTTGTGGGCGGTAAAGGCCATCAGATCTACCCCCAGCTTCTGGACGTCAACCGGGATTTTCCCCACGCCTTGCGTGGCGTCGCAATGAAAGAGCACGCCCTTTTCCTTGGCGATTTTGCCGATCTCCGCGATGGGATGGATCGTGCCGATTTCGTTGTTCGCCAGCATGATCGAAATCAAAATGGTTTTGTCGGTGATCGCCTTCCGCACGTCGTCCGGGTCGACCCGGCCGGCTTTATCGACGGGCAGGTACGTGACCTTGACCCCTTTTTTCTCCAATGACTTCGCCGCGTCGATCACCGCGCGATGTTCGGTTGAACTGGTGATAATGTGATCACCCTTCTCCTTGTACATTTCGACCACGCCCTTGAACGCCAAGTTGTCGGACTCGGTCGCGCCGCTCGTGAATACGATCTCCTTGGCATCGGCATTGATGAGGCCGGCGATGTGTTGACGGGCCTGGTCCACGCCTTCTTCGGCTTCCCACCCGAAGGAATGGTTCCGGCTTGCGGAATTGCCGAATTTTTCGGTGAAGTACGGGAGCATCGCATCAACCACGCGCGGGTCACAGGGCGTGGTCGAATGGTTGTCCATATAAATGGGTAACTTCATGATGGCACTCCTTGTAGCTTTAAAGATTCGACGATGACCAGGGGTGTGTCCTCTACCAACAAATCCTCGATGGACATGCTGTTCAGTAATTGGAAGATACTTTCCTGGATTCTGGAAAGAGGGGTTCGGATATTACAGCGGTTCATTTGCTCGCACTGGGATTGGCCGTCTTTTTCATGACAACAATCCGTCAACCCCAACGGACCTTCGATGGCTTCAAGCACTTGTGCCAGGGTGATATCTTTGGGTTCCCGACCCAGCGCGTAGCCGCCTTTGGGTCCGTTATGATGACTTTCGATCAGTTGATGCTTTGCCAGGGTTTGAAGCACTTTCGCCAACAATTCGACGGGGATATGATGTTCTTCGGCAATTTCCTTGGTATTCACCACGCGCGGATTGGCCTCGATGCCATATTGAACCGTGGCCATGTACTGGAGCGCCAACAAGGCATAATCGGCTTTCTTTGAAAACTTCAGCATGACCCCTCACATACATGATAAACGCGGAGCAAATAAGTCTCCGACCAAAACTATCGGAGCAAATCCTAGCATTGACATTTCTTTCTAGTCAAGAGTATTTTAGTCGGGGATTGAAATAGTCGGAGATAGAACCGGAAAGCCATTGGCATTGTTATCTTATTGAAAACACAGCGTAATTCCTGTTTTTCATTCCATATACACGGCAAAAAGGAGAGCAGATGGGCGGCAGCAATCCATATATTGAACAAGTAGAACTCAAGACAGCGACGACACCGTTCACCGTGACCTTTCGCATGCCGGACGAAACCATCGAGGTCCCCGTGGATCCAACGAAGATCCCGTATGGACCGACCGGCCAGCCCGGTAGCCTCTTGGACATTGCGATGGGCGCGGGACTCGACATTGAACATGCCTGCGGCGGCGTCTGCGCCTGTTCAACCTGTCACGTTGTCGTGAAAGAGGGACTGGATTCGTGCAGCGAGGCTACGGACGACGAACTGGACCAGTTGGACGAAGCCCCCGCGATCACGCTCCAATCCCGCCTGGCTTGCCAATGCGTTCCGGACGGCTCCACCAACCTCGTCGTCGAAATCCCCGAATGGAATAAAAACCTGGTCAAGGAAGGGCACTAGGGTTCGACCTGTCAAAGGCACCCTGCCCCGTCATCATCGATCAACCCTCACCAATGTCCGCGAGTAGCCCATCGACGCTGCTCGCCACCTCATACCGAGCAGGCGACTCGCTTACCTTGAGTGCGTCGAAGTGTGCTTTTCCACACTCAATTTTGGCGTTTTCGATACCGCGACGATCGACGGTATACAGGCTGCCCTTTGTTTCGACCACGAAATACAGCCGTTCGCCGTTGTCTTGCTCAATCAGGACGGCCCAGTCTGGATTATAGCTCCCAAGCGGCGTCGGCACCTGAAACCACCACGGGAGCTTGGCATAAACCTTGATGGCTGTGCTCTTCTCGAACTGGTCCGCAAAACCGGCCTCGGTGCCGGATTCGTAGACGACCTGTTCATAGACCGACTTTGTCGCATCGAGCATGTTTTTCAAATAGCCGGTAAGCTCTTCGCTCTCAAAGAGCTCCTGCGCGTAGTAATGCTCGTCGCCCAAGCGCTGATACTTGATGCCGTCGACTAACACCTGCTGCTTGCAACGGTTAATAATCTGTTCAGCAAGTTCGATAAACCGTTGCGGATTGCGCTTGAAGTCGTCGAGACGTCCGCTCTCACAAAGAATGCTGTAGATGCTTTGCCGCGTGAGTTGCGTCCGGTGCTGAAGCTCCGTCAGCACATCCGGCAATTCGATGTCGGCCTCATCCAACACTACGGGTTGCGCCCCGGTTTTCTCGGTCGCTGCCACACCGGACTGACCGATGGCGATATCGGCCTTACGCCACTGGAGGCGAGTTTTCGGAATCGTGGGCGCTGACTTAAGTGCTTGAATACATTTTGCAAGCAGATCCTCATTGTCGAACGCCACCCGGTAGGTGGTCTTGTGCTTGATGCGGTCCCAGAGCGCCTTGAACTCGTGGCCTTGAAGCACGGCTTGGCGAGGGCGAACCTCACGGCGCTCGTCGGCGTTCTTGATCTCTAAGCGTCCCGCGAGCTTGTGCAGAAGCTCGGCGACAGCCGTGCGCTGCTCGGCAAATTCGTCAGGTAATATGAAAGTCTTCTCCTTCAGTGCCTTCCGAAGAGAGTCTTGTATCCGCCCCACCGCGTCGATATAGCGCTTTGCCTTCAGGTATTCCCATAGAACCTTCGACGCCTCGATACCAAGGGCCATGGTCTCTCCATCTTTACCGGTCACTGGAATGGCCGCGAATTGGTGCACGGCCACGATGCCGAAGCGGATGCCCGTATCGGCTTCGATCTCCTTTTGGAGGTTCTCGGCGAACTCTTCGTAGCTCTCTGTCGCAACCACTGTGAGCGTGTTGACGTCGAAACCGCGTAGCCTTTCACCAGCCTGGTTGACGCATAGGCGCAGGCCACGCCCGATCGTCTGCCGACGCTCCCGCTCGCTATGAATGTCGCGGAGCGTGCAGATCTGGAAAACATTGGGGTTATCCCAGCCTTCACGCAAAGCCGAATGCGAGAAGATGAACTTGAGCGGCGTTTCCAGACTCAAAAGCTTCTCCTTCTCCTTCATGATCAGGTTATAGGCCCGCTCAGCGTTGTCTCGGTTATCCTGGTTATTCTCGGCGGTGTCTGTCCAGCCGCCCTTCTTGTCGATAGAAAAATAGCCATTGTGGACTGCAAACACGTCGAACCCGACGTCACCAAAGAGGTCACGATAGTCCGGATGACTGGCGAAACGCCGGTACTCCTCCTCGAAAATCCTGGCATAGTCTCCCTTGACGGGGTTACCTTCACCGTCGTACCGGCGATACCGATCCACGGCATCAATGAAGAAAAGGCTGAGTACTTTGATCCCCTGCGGACGCAGGCGCTTCTCTTTATCGAGATGCTCCCTGATGGTCCGGCGAATCATTTCGCGCTGAACAGCAAGGACATCCACATCGCCCCAGGAGTTTCCCCGACGAAGGTATTGCTCATTGCCGGGCACGCGCAATTCGACGAATTCGTTACCTTTTTCAACGCGGATCTCGCCAATGCGGCAATCATGGTAGATGGCTCGTCCTGTGGTCTGCTCAAGATCGTCGCCGTCCTGGACGTCGACCACCCGCCGCCGGACCCCGGCCGATGTTTCCACGTCGAGCTCGATTTTGGCGCTGATGACGCCGCGCCGATTACTCGTCGACACCAAGCGGACGTAGGGCTTGTTGTGCGCATCCTCTACCGTTGCCGACGCCACCTCGATCTGCTTTACCAATTTGCGCTCATAGGCATCAACGGCATCGAGCCGATAGACCATATGGTGCTGGTCCGCATGTGTCGCGGAGTAGCGCAACGTACAGAGGGGTTTCATGGCTCCGAGGGCCTCCTTGCCGCGCCCGGCCAAACCCCCATCGACACTCTGCGGCTCATCGACAATGAGGACGGGGCGCGTAGCTCGGATCAGATCAATCGGTTTCTCACCGCCCGTCTTCTCGCTGTCCTTATAGAGATTGTTGACATCCTTCTTGTTGATGGCGCCGACCGTCACCACCATGATCTGAAGTTGCGAACTGGTGGCGAAATTTCGCACCTGACCTAGCTTCGTCGAGTCGTAGAGAAAATACTCGAAAGGCGTTCCCGAGTAGAGTGCACGAAAGTGATCGTCCGTGATCTGTAGCGACTTATAGACACCCTCTTTGATCGCTATCGACGGCACGACGATGACAAACTTGTTGAAACCGTAGCGCTTGTTCAACTCGAAGATCGTGCGCAGGTAGACATACGTCTTGCCAGTCCCCGTCTCCATCTCCACGGTGAAGTCACCGGAATCCAGGGAATCAGAAGGTGGCAAGCCGTTGCGAAGCTGGATATCCTTCAGGTTCCTCAGGATTTCATCGTCGAGCAAAGTGAGCCGGTTGCCGACTCCAAGGTCATTTTCGGCAAAAGCAAGGGAGGCTTGCCGCACCGCAGCCTCACGCGTAACGGTGAACTCAGTGCGGCAGACTTCCTGACCGCGGAACAGGTCACAGACGGCTTCAATCGCCTGAAGTTGGAAATCAAGATTAGGGTCAAAATGGAGTTTCATGGCAGCGGCTCAGAAGAGCCGTAAGCTTCCCCGTCAAGGAGACACTTCTAAAGTAGAGTGTCTGGCGTGTTCGACCTGCCGTCGAAACATGGCAGGCGGTATGCTGCCCAAGCTGTAATGAGGGCGGTCCGCATTGTAGGCTGTGATCCAATGGCGTGTGATTTCTCGTACCTGCCGGAGTGATTCAAACACGTAAGCATCCAGCCCCTCATGGCGGAAAGTGCGGTTAAAGCGTTCGCTGGAGGCGTTCTGATTCGGCTGGCCGGGCTGGATGTAGCGAAGCGTCACCCCCTGGGCCTGGCCCCAGGCGGTCAACACCTGGGACAGATACTCGGGGCCGTTATCGACGCGGATCGCGTCCGGTTTGCCTCGCCATTCCACCAGCCGTTCCAGCGTGCGCACCACGCGCGTGCCGGGAATGGAGGTGTCGATGACGATCGCGAAGGCTTCGCGGCCCCCCTCATCAAGGATGTTCAACGTGCGAAACCGGCGCCCCTGATACAGCGTATCGGCCATGAAGTCCATCGACCATTCGGCGTTGGCCCGAGCCGCCACCGCCATTGGCTGTTGCACCCGGTGGGGCAGGCGCCGTTTCGCGCGTCGGGGGAGATTGAGTTTCATGGCTTTATAGACCCGATACACGCGTTTGTGGTGCCACGCTTGGCCCAGCAGACGGAGGCGGTGGTCACACATCCAAAATCCCCAGCGGGGGTGTTGCTCGACCACGCCGTTCAGCGCCTCTAGCACGTCACGATCCTGGCGGTCCGTCCCGCGCCCCGGCCGGTACCAACTCGAGCGCGCAAGATGCACGGCAGCACAGGCCCGGGCCTTGCTCAATCCCCAGTGGGCCACCAAGTCGGGCGCGGCGTCGCGCTTCGCCGGTGGCCTCAGAGCTTTTTTGCCAGTAACGCCTTCAGAGCATCGTTCTCCCGGGCCAGTTTCGCATACATCCGCTTGTATTGCGTGACCTCGCCCTCGATCTCCTTCAGGCGCTTGAGGTCCGAGGCCCTCATCCCGCCGTCTTGCGCTTTCCAGTGGTCATACGTCGCCTCGCTGATGCCGTGCTGGCGACAGATCTCTCGTGTCTTCTTCCCAGTCTCCGCTTCTTTCAGAATCGATACGATTTGCGTCTCGGTGAATCGACTTCGT
>JAJDZI010000016.1 GCA_022824735.1 Nitrospirales bacterium | reverse complement strand
CCAGTGCAACGGATTGTATAGTGAAATATTTTTGCGGTCAACCAACGGCAATAATTGGTGCTGTCTCAGTTCGAATTCTGCTTTCCCCCCTGAGGCCGGGTCTTCCTTTCTGTCATCCCTGTATGTGTTCACGAATTTGTTGACACATACAAGGATTGTAGATGTTCGCTAATTCGTTGACAGCATGTAGGGACAACCCCCTGTGGTTGTCCTTTCTGTGGAGGGCAGGCACAGGGGCCTGCCCCTACTCACCCTCACCTTCATCCTCTCCCATCAAGGGAGAGGAAATTCCATGCCATGCCTCCCCTCGCCCCTGTGTGGGCGAGGGCTGGGGTGAGGGGGAAAATTGTCAACGAATTCGTGAACACATACGAGGATGACAGAAGGAGAAGACGAGGGACTGTAGATGTAAGGAGGGGCAAAGGGGAACTGGAACTAGAGCCGGAGCGGGTAGCACATGAAGGATGGTTATGGCGAGGGTTGAGTCAAGCGAGAAATGGTTGCGGAGGCGGCGTTTCTGACCTCAACTTCTTTCGCGTTCTTTTCCAGGTCCCGCAACAAGGGAAGGGCCTCCGTGACGCCGAAATCACCGAACGCCTGGACACTGCGCACTTTCACGTATACGTCAGGATGGTCCAACAGATCAGGGAGAAGATAGACAATGCTGTTGTCTTCCGCCTGTACGAACTCCCCAATCGTGCGTCTGGCGGCCACCGGTTCGTACAGCGTATGAGCTTGTTGCATGCTATGGATACCTTCGGGAATCCATTCAGGGTTGTCGGATAGTTGTGGGGCAACGTCATAGGCATGGGCAAGGTTGGCGTGCAACTCTTTCAGGAACACGGCATGGGCATCCTGGTTTCGATGAATTTGTCCGTCTACGATTTCCCCGAGAAAATGATAGTACGGATTGGTCAAAAAATTATGCAGGGAGTCCAGGTAGGGCAAGGTTCCCGATGGCGTCAGCACGGCTCGTTCCTGAATCGTCATTTCAAACAACGGGCCTTTCTCGTGATGTTCGATCCTGAATGTGCCCGTCAGCACCGTGCCGTACCGGTTGATGCCAAACTGTCTGCCCCTGGTTTCCTCATACGAACCCGTCAAGGTCAACGCATGTGGGTGAGTTTTCTCCCGCACAATCTCGAAACCCACCGCAATCAATTTGGCTCGAATGTCCGCCGGGGGATCCCACAGCAACCTGCCACGCGGCTTCCAACTTGAAGCCTGTACGTCCACGTAAATCGTATTCGCCGTGCTGATGGAAGGAAAGACGTTGCGGTCGGTCAAATACCGTACCTGCGCCGCGGCCTGATCACAGACAAGCACACAGGCCGCCATGACGAGCGGGAGCACCCATTGCATGTACGCGTTCATCCTCATCCTGAAAACCGGAGGGGCGCCCAGGTTATTGGGGTAGTAATTGGACGGTCAATTCAAGCTCGACCGGAACTCCCAGGGGCAATTCGGCCACTCCCACGGCTGCGCGGGCATGCCGTCCGGCCTCCCCGAAGATTGCCACCAGCAAATCGGATGCGCCGTTGATCACGTAGGGCTGCTCCCTGAATCCTTCGTGAGAGGCTACGTATCCCGTCATCTTGACAATCCGCTGTACCCGGTCAAGAGAACCTGCGGCCTGACGAACGTTGGCCAGGGCATTGAGCAACGATACCTTGGCCGCTTCATAGCCTTCTTCCCTGGAAAGATCGCGCCCTACCTTTCCCTGAAAAACAACCTGCCCGTCACGACTGGGCACCACGCCACTGACGAAAAGCAGGTCGCCGGCTCGAACGGAAGGCACGTAGGCGGCCACCGGTTGGGGAGGCGCCGGCAGGGTCAAGCCCAAGGAAGTGACGCGTTGCTCAAAAGACATGGCGGGAAAAGCTTACGAGGAACGGCGGCGTTGACGCAACTGATATTTCCTGACGGCCCGGTTGTGTTGGGCAAGCGTGGTCGAGAACTCGTGGCTCCCGTCATTACGAGAGACGAAATAGAGATAGTCGGTCGGCTCGGGATAAAGAGCCGCATGGATAGCGGCACGCCCCGGGTTGGCTATCGGCCCCGGCGGCAACCCAACAACCAGGTAGGTATTGTACGGACTCTCGATCGATAAATCTCTTTTGCGAAGGTTGCCGTCAAACTCATGCACGGCGTAGATAACGGTCGGGTCGCTTTGCAGCGGAATATCTTTTTGCAGCCGATTGTGAAACACGCCGGAAATCAACGTGCGTTCATCAGGCCTGGCCGTTTCTTTTTCGATGACCGACGCCAACGTCATGACCTCGTGTACAGACAAGTCCAATTCCGCGGCCCGGTCCCGGTCTTCCTCGCTCAGGGTTTGCTTGAACTTGGCCACCATGGTCTCGATTAATCGTTCCGGCTCCATATAACGGGCAAACCGATAGGTATCGGGAAACAGATAGCCCTCCAGGGTATCAGCAGACAGCGACAGGGCGTGAATAAAGGCCGGATCATTGGCGCGTCGCAGAAACGCGTCACGATCGGCCAAACGTTGTTCGTGCAACAAGCCGGCAATCTGGCTCATGGTAAAACCTTCGGGAATCGTGACCGTATGCTGAAGCACCTCACCCTTGATGATCTTCTCCAGAATGGCTGAGGGGGCCATGCCTCCGTGAAATTCATACTCTCCCGAAATGATTTTCCGGTCCAACCCTTCAAAACGACCCATCCACACAAACGCCCAATCACTCTTGATCAGCTTCTGCCGGTACAGTCGTTCCGCGACGTCAGACAAGGAGGAGCCTTCGGCAATATCCAAAACAACGACCTGCGAAGCATTGCCGACAGGTTGGAGTTGACTCAGCACCGCGAACCCGCAGCCGGCCACGAGGATGAGAAAACCCGAAATGGCGAGGAGGACCTTTTTGACCATCAATCCCCATGCAGGCTTGCCGCTTGCACCCCAAGGGATGAAAATCTCTCTAATCTGTCATCCTTGTATGTGTTCAGTAATTCGTTGACAATTCCCACTCCGTCATCCCCGATCAAGTCGGGGATGACGGTAAGGAGATTCTTCGCTACGCTCAGAATGACAATTCTGGGTAATCAGTCCCTCTATTCTGTCAACGAATGACTGAACACATCGAGGTGTTGTTGCCTCTTTTCATACCAACAATTCAACGGGCTCACGACCGTCCCGAGACCTGCGCCTCAACGAGATGAAACACGTTTTCGAGAGCTTGGCTCAATTTTTCGGGATGCTTCCCGCCGGCTTGCGCCATTTCGGGCCGCCCCCCGCCTGATCCGCCAACGTCGCGCGCCATTTCCTTGATCAATTTGCCGGCCTGCAACGTGTGAGTCAGGTCCGGAGAGACGATCACCAATAACGAAACCTTGCTATCCGCAACCGAGCCCAATGCGATGACGCCCTTAGGCACCTTGTTCCGCACCTTGTCGGAAAACAGCCGAAGTTCCTGCATGGATAAACCCTGGGTTTCCTGAACGTGGACAGGAATGCCACGAATCTCCCGGGTTTGAGCCTTGTCACCGCCGATGCTCTGGTCCATCAACTTTAACTTGAGCTGTTCGAGTTCCCGCTCTTTTTCCTTTAACAGGGCAACCAGTTTCCGGGTTTTCGGCACGATTTCCGATGGACTGCTTTTCAACAATTCCGCCAATTCCCTGATCTCGGATTCGAGTTTTTTCCCGTGATCCAACGCCCCTGTCCCGGTCAACGCTTCGACGCGTCGCACCCCTGACGCCACCCCGCCCTCGGAGGTAATACGGAACGAACCGATCTCGCCCGTATGGTGGCAATGCGTGCCCCCGCAGAGTTCCTTGCTGAACTCCCCGATCCCCACCACGCGCACCCGTTCCCCGTACTTGTCGCCGAAAAACGCCAGGGCGCCGGCGTGAATGGCTTCCTGGATACCCATGACGTCGGTTTGAACGAGCGTGTTACCCAACACGTGAAAATTGACCATGGCTTCGATTTCTTCAAGGTCCCTGGCGCGGAGCGGTTTGAAATAGGAAAAATCAAAACGCAACCGGTTCGGGGCAACCAGCGAACCATATTGTTTCACCTGAGAGCCCAGCACTTCTCGAAGCGCCGCATGGAGAAGATGAGTGGCGGTATGATTCCGGGCCGCGCCATGCCGGGTCGTCGAGTCCACCGTCGCAACCAGCGGCTCGCCTTGACGGATGCGTCCGGCCACGACCGTTCCCTTGTGAAGCAGAAGTTTTCCGCCAACCTTGGTGGTTTCCCTGACCTGAATTCGGCCCTCCGAGCCCGTCAACGTCCCCTGATCGCCAACCTGTCCCCCTCCTTCAGGATAGAAGGGAGTGGCATCCAGGACCAGTTCCACGTCATCCCCTTCCACGACTTCTTCCGCCGGAACCTCTCCCTTGAGCATGACCTGCGCCACGCTCTCGGATTGAAGCGCCTGGTACCCGAGAAACTCCGTAGGAGGAAATTGTTGCGCCAATTCGGCGATGAATGGTTTCTCCTGTTCCGCAACGAAGACAGCCGATTTACGCGCCCGGTCACGCTGCGCTTCCAACGCGTGTTGAAAGCCTTCCAGGTCGGCAACCAAACCCTGTTCACGGGCAGCCTCTTCGATCATGTCCAAGGGAAAGCCATACGTATCGTACAATTTGAAGACTTTCTCGCCGTCCAACGCTCCGGCTTTGGCTTCACCCACCATACGGTTCAGGATGGGTAAACCTTGATCCAACGTGCCGATAAACCGTTCCTCTTCGCCTTCGACGATTGTGCGGCACGTCTCAGCCGCACCGGCCAGTTCGGGATAGGCTCCTTGCATCTGAGTCGCCACCGCGCCGGTCAATTCATGCAGAAACGGTTCGGGTACGCCCAAGAGCCGTCCATGCCGGGAGGCTCTGCGTAAAATCCGTCGCAACACGTAGCCCCGGCCTTCGTTCGATGGAAGAATCCCGTCCGCGATCATGAACGTGATGGCCCGCAAATGATCCGCAATCACGCGCATGGAACGATCGGAAACTTCGGCCTTCCCGTAGGCGCAACCCGTTCGGCCGGCAATCGCCGTCAGTAACGGCATGAACAGGTCGGTCGCATAATTGCTGTCCACGCCCTGGACCACGGCCGCAAGCCGCTCAAGCCCCATGCCGGTGTCGATACTGGGTTTCGGCAACGGATGCAGGTTGCCTTCGGCATCACGGTCGAACTGCATGAACACAAGGTTCCAGATTTCCAGGTACCGGTCACAATCACAGCCCACCACGCATGGGACCCGGTCACACCCGAGAGCCGCCCCCTGATCGATGTGGATTTCAGAACAGGGGCCACAGGGTCCGGTCTCCCCCATTTGCCAAAAATTATCCTTGTACCCGAGTCGCACGATCCTCGCCGCGGGCACGCCCACGCTGTTCTCCCACAAGGCAAAGGCCTCATCATCGTCCTGAAAGATCGTGACCCACAACTGGTCCGCGGGCAGGCCCAGCGTCTTCGTCAAATACTCCCAGCCAAAATGGACCGCGTCCTTTTTGAAATAGTCGCCGAACGAGAAATTGCCGAGCATTTCAAAGAACGTGTGATGACGACGGGTATACCCGACGTTTTCCAGATCATTATGTTTGCCTCCGGCCCGCATGCACCGTTGAACGGAGACGGCTCTGGAATACGAACGCTGTTCTTCGCCCAAGAATACGCGCTTGAACTGATTCATGCCCGCGTTGGTGAACAGGAGCGTAGGATCGGCTTGGGGCAGCAACGACGCGCTGGGCACGACGGCATGATCAACGGCCCGGAAAAAATCCAGAAACGACCGGCGAAGCTCATTGGCGGTCAGGGGCATAGGGAAGGGCAGACTCCTTTGAAGGTTCCTCTTGGCATTTGTCTATGTTCTACTCGTTACCACCCTCTCCCCTGACGGGAGAGGGCTGGGGTGAGGGGAGGCGTGATGCAGGGCTTCTTTCTAGACTTTCCCCCGCGCCACGGCCGGCTTCTTGTCCGCTTCGGTCGAACCCGCATCCTTCGCTATCGCAACCAATCCGGCTTTTTCACGAAGGTTCGTTTCAATTGCTGCGGCGGTCTCAGGGTTCTCTTTCAGAAACGCTTTCGCGGCTTCGCGGCCCTGCCCCAATCGCTCCTCACGAAACGAATACCACGCTCCGGCCTTATCGACGATTTTCTTTTCAACGCCGAGGTCGATGAGTTCCCCGACTTTGGAGACGCCCTCGGCAAACATGATGTCAAACTCGGCCTGTCTGAAAGGCGGCGCCGTCTTGTTCTTGACCACCTTGACGCGAACCCGGCTCCCGATCACCTCCTGACCTTCCTTGATAGACTCGATCCGGCGAATATCCAGTCGCACCGAGGAATAAAATTTCAGGGCGTTCCCGCCGGTCGTGGTTTCGGGATTGCCGAACATCACCCCGATCTTCATCCGGATCTGATTGATGAAGATCACCGTGGTCAGCGATTTGGAAATGGCCCCCGTCAATTTGCGAAGGGCCTGCGACATCAAGCGAGCCTGAAGCCCCATGTGCGAATCGCCCATTTCACCTTCAATTTCAGCGCGGGGCACCAAGGCGGCGACGGAGTCCACAACCACCAGGTCGATCGCTCCGCTTCTCACCAGCGTTTCCGCAATCTCCAGGGCTTGCTCGCCGGTGTCGGGTTGAGCCACCAGCAGATCATCGGTTTGAACACCCAGTTTTTTCGCATAGGAAACGTCCAGCGCGTGTTCCGCGTCGATGAATGCCGCGGACCCACCGGCTCTCTGCGTTTCCGCAATGGCGTGCAGACACAGGGTGGTTTTCCCCGAGGATTCCGGGCCAAAAATTTCCACCACCCGGCCCCGCGGCAACCCGCCGACGCCCAAGGCCAGGTCCAGGGCCAACGATCCGGTGGACGTGGCCGGCACGTCCGCGGACACGTCACCCGTTCCCAGTTTCATGATCGAGCCTTTCCCAAACTGCTTTTCAATTTGGGTCACAGCCAGTTCCAAAGCCTTCGTTTTCCCTTGACTATCCGTATTTCGATCGTTCATTGCGCCTCCTGGATTCAAGCCTGCATATCTCTTATCATACTGAAAACCTGCGAAGAGGCCAACCATCGTTCGCAAAGAAAAATTACCATTCCTCACGCATGCAAGGAGACGTCCCATAATTTGGTATAGACGGCCCCACCCGGTCGAAGTTCGCTTTTAAACAGGGTGACCCGTTCAACGGATAATAGCCCGCAGAAAAAGGGGTCCGTGAACACACCCAAGGTGTGCAATGTCCGGCCAACCGCACGATGATCCTTTTTCACGCGAGCCACAGTCAGGTGAGGTCGAAACCGCCTATCCTCCTGAGGAAACCCCAAAGGGACGACGGCCTGCTCTACGCACCCGGCCAATGCGACCAGACGATCCAAGGCTCCGCCAAGACCGATCCACAACACACGGGGCGAACGGTTATCAGGAAACACCCCGAACCCTTTGAGTTCAACAACAAAGGGAGATACGTGGGAAATCGCCGATTCCACCGCCCGGCGAATCTGATCAATCTGTCTCTCTGTCGTGTCACCAAGAAACTTCAAATTGATGTGAAGATTTTCGATTTGACTCCATGAAAGTTCAGGCAATTCCCGTCTAACCGTTCTGATGTGCTGCCCTATGGCCGATTGCAGCGAAGAAGGCAGATCAATCGCCAAAAAGGTTCGTAATCCCGTTGTCATAAAGCAGAACACTAAAAATAGTACTTCAGGTTTAGACTGACACCGAAAAATTCGACGTCGTCCGTCACCAATCGGTAGATCACCGGCTCACTTCCGTCAAGCCTCAGGTTGGACTCGTGACTCCGTAGCCGATCCCAACTGCCACCGTCTCGAAAGGTATTGAAATTGACCCAGCGCCCCTTCACGCCCAAAGCCACCGATTCCGTCAGTGCATAGTCCAGGCCGAAAAGCACCTGATAGCCAAAGAGCGCGTCTTTGAGCGCAGCCTGTTCGCTGGTCGTCGTCCCGGCGAGGTTCTTGCGTATCTCGTTGACGTCGCAGCCGGGAATGCCATCACAGAGATCATCGCTGATCGACGTGATTGCCGTCGGATCGGAATTCCTGGCATTAATGCTGCTCCAGTCCATGTCTGTAAACCCAACCCCGACACCGAACCCGACGTAAGGCGTGAACCGGCTGGTGTTGCTCAAATCGTAAAACAGGTTTCCGAACAGGTTGTGGGAAGTGATGCTCCCAACACGTTTCGCCGACAGTGCAGTTTCTCCCCTGTGTTTGGCGATAGTCTGTGCCCGCGTCGCGACACTTGATGCAGACTGATCGTATTCCGATTCTCGGAAGAAATATTCCATCTCAATCCGAAACCCACCCCAGAAGCCATCCGGGTATGCATCTTTCAGTCGATAGCCCACGGCTGCTCCGGCCAGAACGCCTTTGGCACTATCGTAGACAGCCTTCGAGGCGTCCCCACCGCGATCAGGGTCAGTACATCCGGGCACCATCGCAAAAAACGGGTTGATGTACTCGTCGCACTTGCTGGCCCGGTCGTCGTCGCTTCCGAAGTGATTCATTCCGGAAGCCAAATTGGCTCCCAACTCGCCGCTGATGTAAAACCCCGAGCCCGCCTGCACCGGAGTTGGCAAAAAAAGACAGATGACCGTGATGAAAATCAAGAGCAAAAACCCCATTTTCTTTTCCCTTCCTTCTTCTCCCGTTGAAGAGAGATGTCTCACAACAACCCGATTCAAAAATTCCTTGCAAATACTTAGAGCAGCTATCAGGGCTGATCCCCGACCCGCTCGGGAATCAGGGACGCAACCAACGCCGCAACACATCAAGCGCCGCCTGGGACGCCCGGAGTGTAATCGCGTCCCGTTCTCCATGAAACCGGAAGGCCGTCGTCGAGGCTCCCGTTGACGTGACCAGCCCGACGTAAACCAGGCCAACGGGCTTGCGGGCTGTTCCGCCGCCGGGTCCGGCAATGCCCGTCACGCTCAGACCCACGTCCACCTTGCTTCTCGTACGAACACCCTGAGCCATGGCCTTGGCAACCTGCGCGCTCACGGCTCCATATTTCTTCAGCAACGATTCGGACACCCCCAGCAATTCGATCTTCGCCTGATTGGCATAACACACCATTCCCCGGTTCACGTAGGCCGAACTGCCGGCCACCCGGGTCAGGCGATGAGCAATCAGCCCGCCCGTACAACTCTCCGCCAGCGCAATGGTCAACCCCCGGTCATGGAGATGGTGCCCCACCACTTCCTCCATGGTTCGCCCATCGACGGAAAAGACAAACTGCCCCAATTCGACAATCACGTCATTCATCAGACTATCGAGCGACGGAGCGGGCCGCGCCGGGTCCCCCTTCCGCGCCTGACGGTTTTCAATGGTCTTTGATCGCGTGAGTGACACCGAAACCCCCAGCGGGGAAGCGAGAAGACCGAGACGGAAGGCGCCCGAGGCCGGGAGAAGTCCTGCTATTCGATCATTGATCTCTCCCTCCAGAAGACCAAAGGTCTGGATTGTCCGGGTTTCGATAGCCGAAGAAAGCAGCCCATCCCGCCGGAGAATCGGCAGAAGCGATTCCTTCCATATTCTGCGGACTTCATGGCTGACACCGGGCAAGCAAACAATTCGACAGCGTTTCCATTGCACGGCAAACCCGGGTGCGACCCCGCCTGTATTGTGAAGAAGGATGGCG
>JAJDZI010000038.1 GCA_022824735.1 Nitrospirales bacterium | reverse complement strand
GACCGGGGCGACCGTGGCAGTCATCACCAAGGTCCATCCGGTTCGGAGCCATTCCAATGCCGCGCAGGGCGGTATCAACGCCGCCCTGACCGACCGGGGCGACAAGTGGGAAGATCATGCCTTTGAGACGGTGAAGGGCAGCGATTATCTGGGCGACCAGGATGCGGTGGAAATTCTGGCGCAGGAAGCCGGGCGGGACATTCTGGCCCTGGAGCACATGGGCGTGATCTTCAACCGGAATGAGGAAGGCCGGTTGGGCACCCGTCGCTTCGGCGGGCAGAAACGCGCCAGGACTTTTTTTGTCTCCGACTTTACCGGGCAGGCGTTGTTACACGTCCTGTATGAGCAGGCGATGAAGGCGCGCCTTCCGGTGTTTGAGGAATGGTTCGTGACGTCGTTGGTCAAGGATGAACAGGGTCGATGCGGCGGGGTCCTGGCCTTTGAGATACGAAGCGGGCGTATGGCGTTGTTCAAGGCCAAGGCCGTGATCATTGCCGCAGGGGGCTTGGGGCGCGTGTTCGAGCCGAGTACGAATGCGTTGATTTGTACCGGTGACGGCATCGCGATTGCCTATCGGGGCGGAGCCCCGCTGATGGACATGGAGATGGTCCAATATCATCCCACGACCTTGCAGGGAAAAGGATTGCTCTTGAGTGAGGCGGCGCGAGGGGAAGGCGCCTATTTGCTGAATGCCGAAGGCGAACGGTTCATGGAGCAGTATGCGCCGAACATGATGGAGTTGGCCTCACGTGACGTGGTGTCGCGCGCCGAGCAAATCGAGATCAATGAAGGCCGGGGGATCGACGGCTGCGTGTTGCTGGATTGCCGGCATTTGGGCAAGCAGCTCATCCAGGAGCGTCTCAGCCAAATTTTTGAGGAAGCGAAGTCGTTTGCCAATATCGACTTGACGGAAGAGCCCGTTCCCATATGCCCGGGCATGCACTACATGATGGGTGGAGTGAAGACGGACGTCGAGGGGCGCTGCTGGGATCTCGCGGGCGGCTGGCAAGGCGTGCCTGGGTTGTTCGCGGCCGGGGAAGCCGCATGCCTGAGTCTCCACGGCGGGAATCGGCTCGGAGCGAATTCTCTGCTGGAGACCGTCGTATTTGGGCGCCGGGCGGGTCGTTGTGCCGGGGAATATGCGAAAGCCCTGGCTCTCCCTCGTATCAGCGACGGTGTGGTGAAGGATGAGGAACACGCACTCAAACAGGTCTTGGCCCGGCCTGAGACCGGGGACACCGTGGCGCGCATCCGGCATGAGATGGGGTGCGCCATGACCGAGGGCTTCGGCGTATTTCGCGATGAGGAAGGGATGGCTCACGCACAACAGACGGTCGGCAGTCTTCGTGAGCGGTGGAATCGCGTGGCCATTCATGATAAAGGACGGGTGTTCAATACGAGCCTCGTTCGGGCGTTGGAACTCGACTTTATGCTGGATTGCGCCGAAACCATTGCGCTGGGCGCCGTGACGCGAACGGAAAGTCGCGGGGCGCATTTTCGAACGGATTGTCTCGAACGTGACGATGACCATTGGCTGAAACATATTCTGATTCACTATCGTCCCGATGGGCCGCCTCAACTGGACTTTTTGCCCGTCCGGATTACCCAATGGGAACCGCAGGTCAGGGTGTATTGATGCGGTTCATGCGGGACGGCACGGGGGCCGTCCCCTACAACCATGATCGTAGGGACAACCCCCCGTGGTTGTCCATGAGACGTCATGCTGACCACGTTTCGCATTCGCCGTTTTAATCCTGAAGCGGAATCGCCGCAACCCTATTTTCAGGACTACCAATTGGTGACGGAGCGGTCGGACACGGTCCTCGACGCGTTGATCAGGATCCGGGAAGCCATGGACGAATCGCTGACCCTGCGATGTTCGTGCCGGGGCGCCATCTGCGGGTCCTGTGGGATGCGCATCAACGGGCATGCGGCGTTGGCGTGCAAAACCAAAGTGGCATCTCTGGTCTCACCGGGTGAGACGATCCACGTGGAACCCATGAACAATATGCCGGTGATCAAGGATCTGGTCACGGACATGGCCGGGTTTTGGGAAAAGATCCGCCAAGTCCAACCGTGGCTCCAGCCGACGGGTCCTGCGCCGGAAGGCGAGTATCTCGCGGCCCCGGAGGCCATGAATCATTTGACGGGGGTCATGCACTGCATCATGTGCGGAGCTTGCGTGTCGGACTGCGCGGCCTTGGAAGTCAATCCGAATTTTGTCGGACCCGCGGCGTTGGCCAAAGCCTATCGGTTCGTAGCGGATCCCAGGGATGGAAGTGGTTCGTCACGGTTGAAGGAACTCAATAATCCGGACGGCATGTGGGATTGCACGCGGTGCATGGAGTGCATCGAAGTGTGTCCCAAAGGCGTGGGGGCCATGGATCGCATTATGACGCTTCGTGCCAAGGGAATCGAGCACGGCGTCCCGTCGACCTCCGGCTCGCGTCATACCGAAGCGTTTGCGGATATTATCGAGCAGAAAGGGCGCCTGGATGAACCCATGTTGGCCGTTCGCACGTTCGGGCTTACCAATTTCCGCCAGATGTTCTCTTTCCTGCCGATGATTCTCCGGGCATTGCCCAGAGGCAAACTTCCCAGGTCCGGCCCTTTACATCGCCCGATACCGGGGATTGCTCGAATCCGGCGATTGTTTCAACGAGCGAAGGAGCCACGATGAAATACGCGTTTTTCCCCGGGTGCGTGTCAAAGGGAGGATGCCCCGAACTCTATCAATCCGTAAAGCAGGTGTACCCTCGATTGGGGATTGAGTTGGAAGAAATGACGACGGCGTCGTGTACGGGCGCGGGGGTCTTGCAGGAAAAGGATTTGCGTTTGGGGGATATCCTGAACGCCCATACCCTGGCCTTGGCCGAGGAGCAGGGGCTTCCCATCATGACGATTTGCAGTACGTGTCAAGGCGTGATGAGTCAGGCGAATCATCGGCTGACGACGGAGCCCGGCTATTTGGACGACGTCAACCGGGTTCTGGCCGAAGAGGGGCTCACCTACCGTGGCACCACCACGGTGAAACATTTTGTCTGGATTCTCCTGGAAGACGTTGGGGAAGAAAAGCTCCGGCAAGCGGTGAAGAGGCCGTTGACGGGGTTGCGGGCGGCCCCGTTTTATGGGTGCTACATTCAACGGCCGAGTGCGGCACTGGGATTTGACGAACAGCCGGCAAGGGCCCAATCATTGGAAACGGTGATCGCGTTGCTGGGCGCCGAGGTGGTGGATTTCCCCGGCAAGACCCGATGCTGTGGCATGCCGTTGCTGACCATTAACGAACCCGGCTCGCTGCAAATGGTTGCCCATCATACATCCGATGCCAAAGAGCACGGAGCCGACGTGATGGTCACGCCGTGTCCTTTGTGTCATCTCAATCTCGACGGGCTTCAAGCCAAGGCCGCCAAACACGACCGCCGGGAAATTGATCTGCCGATTTTCCATTTGCCCCAGTTGCTCGGACTTGCCATGGGCCTGGAGCCGCGGGCACTCGGCCTCAAACGCAACCTGGTGCCTACGACGCCGGTGTTGGAGAAACTCGGGGTGGTGTGAGAACGGGAAGGTCGAGGATTACGAAACTTCTTTGGACACGGTTTTGAAGTAGGCCAGGAGGTCGCGCGCTGAAAGAATCCCCACGATTTTCCCGTTATCGCTCACGGCCAAGTGACGAATCCGTTTGTTGGCCATAAGATCTCTTGCATAGTGGGGCGAGAGCTTCTTCTCGACGGTCAGAATGGGACTGGACATGACGTGAACCACGGACGTCGTTGCCACGTCGTCTTGTTCGGCCACGGCCCTGACCACGTCGGTCTCCGTCACAATGCCGGAGAAATCGTCTCCTTTCTTTACCAACAGCGACCCGATGCGCTGGTCGTGCATTTGCCCGGCAGCCTGTTTGACCGTCATGTCCTCGGTCACGACGCTCAGATCCCTGTTCATCAATTGTCCGATGGTCGCCATCGTGTCTCTCTTCGAGTATAGGGAAGGGGCTGGCTAACGATGGGCCGTATTCTAGGAAAAACCGGGCAGATATGCAAGAAAGCCACATCCTCTGACGATCACCCGAGCCCATTCCAAATTGAATTGCCGGCGGTGGGGGCATCTCATAGCTTCCGCATGTTGGCATATGCTATTGCGTGAGCGGTCAATGAGGTTGCAAATGTCGCAAAGCTGAATTCTTGATTTGGCTCGGCGAATTTCCCTTTCAAGCCACCCACTCTGTCGGACAAAATCAGACAAGTTCCATCATACAAGCGTTCTCGCATCAGGCGCTCACAAAACAGTTCGTAGCGTTTGGCGTATGACGTCGTCTTGAATTGGGGGAATACCTCGAAATGCGGCTCATCTACGTTAACTGGTGAAGTGGATTTCGGCGTTTCTTCCAAAAGCATTAACCATCCGAGCCATGGCTTTTGCGACGGCTTGAATTTACCTTCCCTGTACGCAGTTAGCAGATCCGTTGAGTTGCCCAGAGCTTCTTCTACGCGATTGTTGAAGTTGTTACCAAAAGACGGCCCGATATGGGCTTTGAATTCAATCGAGGCTAAAAGTCGGTCGTCTACCACCACCAGTAAATCCCAATTTTTGGTGGGCCTGAAATAGCCAGGTAGTGTAGTATTTTTTGTATGGATCGTGGAGTCAGGCAACCCTGCTTCTGCCAGCAACTTAGACAAAAGCTTTATGAACCCGTCGAGATGTTTGCCACCGGTAACCGCACTTCGGTTGCCGGCATCCTTTTTGCCTGTGGATCTCCCTTGCTTTTTGTGCTGATGACTCCTTGCCTTCCAAAAATCTTGAATGGCTTTCGCCAGCCGGTCTTGTATAACCTATTTCTTTTTCATTTCCGTTTTTATTTCGGCGTAAGAGAACAATGAACCTGTTGCGTGACGAATCCGTTTCTCGGCGTTGTCACAATAAGAGGGGTCGATCTCTACGCCGATGGAGTTGCGTCCCCATTTGGCGGCGGCAACCGTGGTGGTTCCAGTTCCCATGAATGGATCCAATACCGTGTCTCCTACAAAGGAGAACATCCGGACCAACCGTGCCGCTAATTCTTCGGGGTAGGGCGCTGGGTGCAGTCGAGTCGATGCGCCGGTAAGACCGGACCAAATGGGCTGAAACCACTGTTTGTGGTTTTCATCTGAGATGACGGACAGTATTCGCATTGCAACCGTCGGGTTCCGGTATCCACCCGGTTTGCGTTGCATTAGGACGAACTCAACGTCGTTCTTGATGACGGCATTGGGTTCATAGGGTTTCCCTAAGAATCCGGCACCGTTTCCCGGCACCTCAAACACCGCATTGGCAATTTTGTGCCAGATGATTGGTGCCAAGTTGTCGAATCCAAATTTCCTACAGTGATCCTGAATTGAAGCATGAAGCGGAACGACCGTGTGTCTTCCGTCGTTCTTTCTTCGTGCCAGACAGACGTCGCCGACCACACAAATCAGACGCCCTCCCGGGACCAACACGCGATAACAATGCGCCCACACCCTATCGAGTTCGTGGAGAAATTCCTCATAATCTTTGATGTCCCCAAGCTGGCCAGGGTGGTCTTCGTATTTCTTTAAGATCCAGTACGGCGGGGAGGTAACAACCAAATGAATGGATTCATCCTCGAGAAACGTCAGCTCGCGGGAATCTCCCTGGATTAATCGGTGTGTTGTCGGGATCTGCTGGACGGCCGCGTCTATCTGTTTGAGGAGTCGTTTGTCCTTCGCGATACGGGGAATATCGGTTTGCGGGTCTTTCAGTTTGGCGACCGAACCAGGCAAATAGCGAGCATCATTAAAGATATCTAGGGTTGCCATGGCACTTTCGTGATTGAGATGTCCTGAATCATAGAAGCCCTCTGCGTCACATACAGGACACGGCACGAATTTTGTCCGGTCGTGCGGTCCAGTCCAATTTTCTCAGTTCCAGAGTATAAGCCCTTTCAAATTGTCTGACAATGAATGGCGGCTTTAGCGAGGGGAATGTGCTAATCCGTTCATCTGACTTAATTCGCATCGTCGGACATCCTCCATTTTACAATAAGTTTGTATTTGTTGATTTGTTGGTTTTGTAAGTTTATTCAATAAATGATCTTGGATATTGGGTCAGTTTGAATTCCGCTCTTTCCCTTCGAGACTTTCTGTCATCCCCGACCCCGATCCCCGATTAAGGATGTCGGGGACGGATCCAGAGTCTTTTTGTCTTGCCGCCCGAAAGAAAAAGCAACGACACTGGATCCTCAATTAAAGATGTCGAGGATGACAAAAAGGGGGCATGACAGTGAAAAGAAATTTCAAACCAACCCACTATCCTCGCTTGCAAGGGTTGGCCTTGTGCGTTAGCCTGGTCAGGCAGGACAAGTGATAGGTTCCCGAAGGAACATTTGGAGTTCTATCCCATGACTCAATCCGTGATGAATCTCGAACGCGTCGTCAGCGGCATGCAGGAGCCGGTGAAGCGGTTTGTTGATCGCGTGCAGACGCTCGGCGGGGAAAATTGTTTGGCGGTGATCGGGGTCGGCGCCATTGCCACGTCCGGCTTTGATCCGGCACGGCATACCGCGCGCAGCGTCCTGGTCCTGGACACGGTTGATTTGACCATGCTCCGGGAGCTCGCCAAGGACGGGGTCAAACTCGGGAAAGCCAAGATCGCCGCTCCCCTGATCATGACGCCCGTGTACATTGCCGGGTCCCTGGATACGTTCCCGTTGGAATTTTTGGAGATTCAGCAATGCCACGTATGTTTCGTCGGCACCGACTATTTTGCGGATCTGTCGTTTGAGGAACACCACGTTCGGCTGCAATGTGAGCGCGAACTGAAGACCATCCTGATCGGCATGCGGCAGGGCCTCCTGGCGGCGGCGGGTCGTGAAAAACTGTTTGGGGTCATGGAAGGCGATATTGCCGAGCGGTTGATCCGTACGCTCCGCGGGTTACTGTGGCTTCACGGACAACACGACTACCTGTCGGCGATTGAAATCGTCGGCCGGATCGAGCAGGAAACCGATCGATCCCTTCCCGGCATTCGCGCGGCGTTGCAAGAAAACCGTCAGCATGGCTGGAATGACTTTACGCGGCTCTATGATGAAATCGACGGGTTAAAGACCGTGGCCGATCGCTGGTGACGACCATGGACGTGAGATCCGGGTTGGCCGTCGCGCTGCTGCTGTTCCTGCCTGCCTTGAGCTGGGGCGAGGTGTTTGTGCCGGACCCCGGCACCTACGTCGTGGACAACGCCGGCATCATCGATCCGGGAACCGAGCGGCAGTTGGAGGGCTGGCTTCGCGAACTCGAACAGAAAACCACGGCCCAAGTGAAGGTCTTAACCGTTCAATCCACAGAAGGAGAGGATATCTTCGGTTTTGCCCAGCGGCATGCCGAAGCCTGGAAGCTTGGCCGGAAAGGGAAAGATAACGGCGCCTTGATCGCGCTGGCCCTCAAAGAGCGAAAGGTGCGAATCCATACGGGGTATGGATTAGAGGGTGCACTGCCCGACTCATGGGCGGGCTCGGCTTCCCGTGCGGTCGCCGCGCAATTCTTCAAACGGGCCCAATATTCGCAGGGCCTGTTCCAATTGGCGGTTGTGACGGCCAACCAAGTCGCGGACGCCCAACGGGTTACGCTCACCGGCATTCCCCAACACCGGTATCGCCCTGGCCGGAGTGTCGGCGGTGGCGGTTCGGTTCTGGGATCGTTGCTCGTCCCGCTGTTTTTCCTGTTCATGTTGTTTTCCAACATGCGTCGCCGTCGCCGGCATTATTCCACGTGGGGCGGTGGTGGTATGGTTGGCGGTATGGTCGGCGGCATGCTGCTGGGCAGCACATTGGGTGGCGTCACGGGGAGAAGCCCGTGGGGCGTATCAAGCGGCGGTTTTGGTGGTGGATTCGGGGGAGGCTTCGGCGGATCGTTCGGCGGGGGTGGGGGCTTCGGTGGCGGCGGGGGCGGCGCGGGTTGGTAACGCAACTTGTTTTGCAACGGATACGACAGAGGTAACGGAGGAAAAATATCATGAGCGCTGGACGCATCTTACTCATGGTCTTCGGCGGGTTGATTATCCTGGTCCTGATGCTCGGCGGCTGTGTCTATTCCGGATATAACCGGGCCATTGAAATGGATGAGGCGGTGAAGAGCCAATGGGCACAGGTCGAGAATCAATTGCAGCGGCGGTTTGAATTGATCCCCAATCTGGTCAATACCGTCAAAGGGGTGGCCAGCCAGGAAGAGAAGATTTATTTGGGTGTCGCCAACGCGCGCAAAGCCTATTTCCAGGCGCAATCGGTCAATGAGAAAGCCCGCGCGGCCGGCGGATTCGAGTCGGCGCTCTCGCGGTTGTTGGTCTTGCGGGAAACCTATCCCCAACTCAAATCCGATCAGTCATTTTTAAAGCTCCAGGACCAACTGGAAGGCACGGAGAATCGCTTGGCGGTCGAACGCAAACGATATAACGACAGCGTTCGGGTCCTGAATACCTTTATCCGGAAATTGCTGGGACGATTGTATGCGGGACTGGCCGGTGTGGAACAGGCCGAATACTTCGAAATAGGAGAAGAAGCCCGAGCCACTCCCAAGGTGGAATTTTAAAAAATTACTCCCCCCTTGAGGGGGAGTCGGGGAGCCAAGAACCTGCCCTGCCTGTCCTGAGTGTAGTCGAAGGAAGCTTGTCGAAGGGACATGGTCCGCAGGCGAACCGGTGGGGGGCACGGAAGTCAAATATGCGATAATGCCGGACTATCTGATTACCTGGATTCACCTTGCTGCGGCCATCGTGCTCATCGGCGGATTGACCTATTCCCAATTCGTGCTCGCGCCGGCGGCAAGAGACACGGCATCCGATTCAAAAGCCAGGGAAGTCGTCCGCTTGGCAGGCCGCCGCTTTCGAACCATCGCGTGGGTGAGTCTCATTATCCTGATCCTGACCGGCGCGTATCAGATGTTGAATGAAAGCGGGTCCGCCCGGATCGAAACCACCTGGGGCGTGGTCCTGATGCTGAAGCTGCTCCTGTTCGCCATCGCCTTCGGGCTTCTCCTCATTCACGACTTCATTATCGATCCGTATGCCCCGTCGTCCCGGGATACCTCACTGTCTTCGCCAACCGTCCCGGCGCGCGCCGGGACCCTGCAAAAAGCTGTCATCGTGATAACCCTGGCTGTCCTGCTCGTGGCTGCGTATCTGGCGAAGATCTAGTCCGATTTTTACGCGTCTTGTCAGTCAGGGCCTTGTCGTATGGGATAAGCCCCCCTGGCCCCCAACCCCCCTGCCCCCCTTGTCAGGGGGGTGGGCCGGCGGTTTGGATTTCCTGGGCGTGTCACGTTGAGTCTTGCTCTTCTGGTCCGCCTTATTCATCGTCAGTTCGATGCTCCACTTCGTTGCATGAAGTCCCCCTGATAAGGGGGATTGAGGGGGTTGTCTTTTTCGCATTCAATCGGCACTCCCGGTAACGTCCTCGACGTGGCGAATTTCCCCGCTTCTGATGCGGGCGACGTACTCTTCGATCTCGCGTTTGACTTGAGGCCCCAGAATATACAGGGCGATCACGTTCGGGATAGCCATGGCAAAAAACATCGCATCGGCGAATCCGAGCGTCGCCTTCATGGAGACGACCGCGCCTGTGGATAGAAGCAGGCAATAGACCAGTTTATAGCTGAGATTGGTCCAGTACGATTCACCGGTGAGATAAGTCCAACATTTGACGCTGTAATAGGACCAGGTGAGCAGCGTCGTGTAAGCAAAGAGGATGACGGCCACCGCGAGAATTTTCGGAAACCAGGGAAAAACCGAGGCATAGGCCGCCGACGTAATCTCGATCCCCGACAGCCCCGGGATCTTGTATGCACCCGTGACAACCACGACGAGCGCGGTCATCGTGCTGACGACAACCGTGTCGATAAATGGCTCAAGCAAGGCCACAAGTCCTTCACTCGACGGTTCACTCGTTTTCACGGCGGAATGCGCGATGGCCGCGGAACCGGTGCCGGCCTCGTTCGAATACACGGCCCGTTGCAGGCCGGTGATCATGGCGCCGATGACCCCGCCGCCCACACCTTCCGGCGCGAAGGCCCCGACAACGATGCTGACGATTGCCGCCGGTACTTGTTCGATGTGCAGGCAGAGGATGATGAAGCCGGCCGCCAGATAGATGAAGGCCATCAGGGGAACGAGCGCCTGGGCGACCAGTCCGATCACGCGGACTCCGGCGACGATGACGAGCCCGACCGCGAACGCGATGCCGATCCCGAAAGCAAGCCCATCCTGGAACCCCGTCGCTTCGGAAAATTGGATGAAGGCCTGGTTGACCTGGAAGAGCGTAATACTCGCCCCGATGCCGAAAACGGCAAAGAGGGTGGCCAAGACCGTCCCAAGTCCTGCATAACCGCGCTCTGCGAGTCCCTTTTGAATGTAATGCATCGGGCCTCCCGATACGGTGCCGTCGGCATTGATCCTGCGGTAGGCGACGCCGAGCGTGCATTCCACCATCTTTGTCGCCATTCCGAGGACGCCGGCCAGGATCATCCAGAACATGGCCCCCGGACCGCCGATCGAAATGGCTACGGCGACTCCCGCGATGTTGCCGATGCCGACCGTTCCCGACAGAGCCGCGCTCAACGCCTGGAAATGCGTGAGGTCGCCCAGCTCGTCGGCACGCGTGTACTGCCCACGCACGATCTTCAGCGCCAACCCGAGATATCGGAAATTGGGAAAGCAGAAAGACAACGAGAAAAACAATCCCGCCGTGATCAGCCAAAAGGCGATCACCGGAACGTCGAGACCGGCAATGTTGACAGAAAAAAAGATGACCTCGGAGATGACGCCCGCAATCGGCGAGATCGCCTCGTCAATTTGTTGGTCAAGGTTCATGGAAGGAATGAGGCTGTTGGGCCACAGGTTGTTCTTTCAGCAACACGTTTCAGCAGATCTTCATAAACACCTTCAAGATTATTCAGTATCTCCGTATTTGGGTAACGAAAGACTGTAATGCCCAGCTTATTCAGTCTTTGGGTTCTGGTTGCGTCGTATTGTTGTTGTTCGGCATGGGTATCGCCGTCTATCTCGATAGCAAGCATCAGTTCTGAACAGTAAAAATCGACGATATAGTGATCGATCGGTTTTTGCCGGATGAATTTGAATTTGCCAAGCCGTTTGTTCTGCAAGACTTCAAACCAGAGTCTTTTTTCTGCAGGGGTTGGATTTTTTCGGTTTTCACGCGCCCTGTCGGTCAGAGCCTTGTCGTATGGGATAAAACCCCCCTGGACCCCAACCCCCCTGCCCCCCTTGTCAGGGGGTGGACCGGCGGTTTGGATTTCCTGGGCGTGTCACGTTGAGTCTTGCTCTTCTGGTCCGCCTTATTCATCGTCGGTTCGATGCTCCGCTTCGTTGCGTGAAGTCCTCCTGATAAGAGGGATTGAGGGGGTTGTTTTTATCGAGAGGACTAAAACGGGGTCTCACCGTTGCGCAATTTGGCGAGGGCTTGTTTGACGAAATCGGCGTCCTGGCTGGTGGGATCGAGGTTCTTGTACGCGGTGGCCCAAAATTCTTCGGTTTCCCGGTATCGTTTCAAATACCAGAGGGCCAATCCTTTGTACCAATTCACCCCGGGTTCGTTGGGACGGTCCACCAACACGATTTCGAAATGTTTGAGCGCGGCTTCGAAAATTTTGGGGTCGTCGAATTTTCGTTCTTCGATCATGATGACGCCCAGGTTGTAATGCGCTTCATGATTGCGAGGGTCCAGTTCCAGCACCTTCTCGTACGCGTTCTTCGCGTCATCCATACGTTCCAGGACCAT
>JAJDZI010000111.1 GCA_022824735.1 Nitrospirales bacterium | reverse complement strand
ATGAGTCAATTCTCTCGCCTGCTTCCGTTTGTCCGGCCGCATCTTTCTCAACTGGCCTTGGCCGGCGTGCTGATCATGGGCGTGGCGGCCCTCAACCTGACGTTGCTGCGACTCGGCGGCATGCTGTGGGACCTCATCACGGTCCAACGGGACGTCGAACGCATGACGCAGACCATCCTGCTGTTCCTGGTCATCGCCGTCGTCCAAAGCGTCCTGAGTATGGGTCAGAGCTACCTGAGCACCCGCCTGTCTCAACTGATCGTCGCGGATTTCCGCATCCACCTGTTTCGTCACCTGCAAACCCTGTCACTCAACTTCTTTGCCAAACGGCGAACCGGGGAAATTCTTTCTCGGCTCATGAACGACGTGGGCGTGATCCAGAACCTGGTGACCGAAACGCCGATTGATTCCGCCAAGCAACTGGTGACGCTGGTGGGCGGCATCGCGTTTCTCTTGTACATGAATTGGAAACTCTGCCTGCTGATCGTCCTGTTGCTGCCGCTCCTGGTCCTGGTGGCGCGGTTGTTCGGCAAGCGGTTGAAATCCCTTTCCACGCAGATACAGGATCACACCGCCGCGCTGTCCACGCTGATTGAAGAGGTGATTTCGGGCATTCGCGTCGTGAAGTCCTTTGTTCGCACGGACCGGGAGGAAGGACGCTTCGGCGTCGCAGTCGATTCGTTGGTGGCCCGGACGCTCAGCCGCGCCAAAATTCTTTCCGTGTTCATCCCCGTCATCACTCTGCTGACGCTCATAATGGCCGGGGTGGTCCTGTGGTACGGCGGCAAGCAAGTGATCGACGGGGCCATGACTCCCGGGGATCTTTTGGCCTTCGTGTTGTTCGCGGGGATTCTCATCGGTCCGTTCGGCGCCGCGGCACGCGTCTTTTCCCAGTTGAAGGAGGGACAGGGCGCCCTGGAACGCGTGTTCGAGTTGCTCGACACCGCGCCGGAGGTGACGGACGCCCCGCACGCCCGGCCGTTACGCGACGTGCAAGGCCACGTCACATTTTCACACGTGAGTTTTGCGTATGACCCGCGTCACCCAGTGCTCACTGATCTTTCCTTTAAAGTGCAGCCGGGTGAAATCGTAGCGTTGGTGGGACCGACCGGTTCCGGGAAAAGTACGATCGCCAACCTCTTGCACCGGTTTTATGATCCCACGGAAGGGGCCGTCGCTATCGACCGGCAGGACCTGAGGGACGTGCAATTGTCCGGCTTGTATCAGCAACTGGCCATCGTGCCCCAGGAAACCGTGCTGTTCGGGGACACGATCATGGAAAATATTCGATACGGACGGGAAGACGCTTCGGAAGAGGATATTCTGGCAGCGAGCCGGGCGGCTCATGCCCATGATTTCATTTCGACGCTCCCGGACGGCTATGCCACGCTGGTCGGGGAAAAAGGCGTCAACCTGTCGGGAGGGCAGCGGCAACGCATTGCCATTGCCCGGGCCATCCTCAAGAATCCCCGGCTCCTGATCCTGGATGAAGCAACGTCGGCGCTGGATTCCGAATCCGAGCTGCTGGTCCAACGCGCGTTACAGGAACTCATGGCGGGACGCACGACCGTGGTAATCGCCCACCGCCTCACCACCATTCAGGAAGCCGACCGGATCTTTGTGCTCAACAAGGGAAAGATCGTCGAGCAAGGCACCCACGCGGCGCTCATACAGCAAGACGGCCTGTACCGTCACCTGTATACACTCCGCATGGTCGAATCGGAAACGCCGGCTTCCGCGTCGTGAGGGAGCAGGCGTCTACCGTGGCAAATCATGCCACCTTCCTATAACTGAAATTGTGCCGTGTCTATCGACTTGCTCCAAACGCTGCCGTCAGGTCTGAGCGTTCAAGGGTTCCTGTTGCCCCTTCATGATTCTGGCCGGTGAAAATCCCTGTGAGGCTTCCTGTATCCCCTCCCGTTTGTTTGAACGTATTACCGCTCACCGCAATTGAATAGCCCAAATCGCCGTCTTCCCACATCGTGCCGGTTCCCGCGTTGCCCGGTGCTGCGCCAGCAGCCCACTGCTCCAAGCGACTGTAGAGCGCGCGCAACGCTTCCCGATCTACCGAGTAGAGCAGGGAGCGCGGCTGTTGAGTATCCTGGTTCAGTTCGTAGATCGTTGCCGTAGCCTCCATGATGGTGTCGAAACTCGGGGAAACGTGGTCTAACCCATAGACGCCAAGGGCATGTATGAGTTCATGCGCTAGCAGAATAACGGCGCGGCGGCGGTCCGCGTGGAAGGATCGTAGACGCAGGTGTAGCCGACGTGGGTCACCCCGCCGGCGATGCTGAAAATCGCATCGGTGCCGACGTAGGCGTGAAGCGGCGGGTCGTTCCTTATCCCGTCGATCCCGCCATAGATCAACACAGACACGAACACCGAGAGGAAGAATAGCGTGGCGGGTCTCATTTTTGCGTTGTTCCTTTCGACGGGAGATATGGGACTAGGAGGACCGCAAATACAGGCGTGTTTTAGTCATCCGTGTATGTGTTCACTAATTCGTTGACAATGTTCCCCCTCACCCCAGCCCTCTCCCACAAAGGGGCGAGGGGAGGTATGGAATGGAATGGAATGTCCTCTCCCTTGATGGGAGAGGATGCAGGTGAGGGTGAGTCGGGGCAGGCCCCTGTGCCTGCCCTCCACAGACAGGACAACCACAGGGGGTTGTCCCTACATGCTGTCAACGAATGAGCGAACATTTACAAGGATGACAGAGGGGGAACGTCGAGGATGACAGAGGGAGAGAATGAAATGTGTCAACAAATTACTGAACACATACAAGGATGACAAAAAAGGACATGACGGCGAAAAGGGAATTTCAAACTAAGGTACTACCTTACAGAGAGTAATATTGATATTAACCTACAAGATGTTGTAGTATGTGCCCCTAAATGGATGACTAGGGCATTGCGTTCTTGACAGAGTTCCGCATTTACGTTACCTTCTCTAAGTATAATTAGATATTGATGAAAATATCAAGAAAAATCAACGCGTTACGAATAAAAAGGATTGTTTTTGAAAGTTAAAATCTTTCTGCTCTGTCTGTCGGGGGTTTTCTTTGGCGCTGGCGGCGTTCTGGCTTCCGGTATGCCGGAACTGCCGCCTGTCGCAGGTCCGGCTCAGTTGCCCGCACCGGCGAGTTCCGGTGGTCTCATGTATTTTCCCCCTGACTCCCGGCTTGATTCTGTCGCTCACATCTCCCTCACCTCAACCCCCCTCACCCCAGCCCTCTCCCACCAGGGGAGAGGGGAGCGTAAGGAATTCAATGCCTCAGGCTCCGAAGATTCCGGTGAACTCTCCCACCAGGGGAGAGGGGGTTATAGGTATGAGGCGATTCCCGTTATCGTCAATCCTGCGGTCGAACATAATATCCACTACTTTCAAAACGTGATTCATGACCGCTTCCAGGAATGGTTGACCAGATTCTATGCGTACCGGCCGTTAATCGAGGACATCTTTGTTGAGTTCGGCTTGCCCAAAGAATTGGTGTACCTGTCCTTGGTGGAAAGCGGATTCAACCCAAGGGCCTATTCTCGCGCGCATGCGTCGGGTCCGTGGCAGTTTATCAAGAGCACGGGCCGGATTTACGGTTTGACGGTCAACTGGTACGTGGATGAACGCCGGGACCCCATCAAATCCACGGTAGCGGCAGCCAGACATTTGCGAGACCTGTATGACATGTTCGGCTCGTGGCCCCTGGCGCTTGCGTCATACAACGCCGGGCCCGGTAAAATCAGGCGCGCGATTGCAAAAACCGGGAGCCGGGATTTCTGGACCATTGCGAGGACCCGCTACATTCGACGGGAAACCAAGCATTACGTCCCCAGGTTCATGGCCGCCATGATTATTGCCACGCGTCCCTCGCTGTTCGGGTTTCACGCGAATTTTCAACCGGTTCATGAATACGAAGAGATTCACATGAACCGGCCTGTCCATTTGCGATCCGTATCCAAGGAAGCAGGGCTCTCTTTTGAGGAGCTTCGGCGATTGAACCCCGAACTTCGCCGTAACGTCGTTCCATCGGACCAGGACGGTTATTTTTTAAAGGTCCCCGCGGGAACGTCAGGCCGTGTGGAGCAGGTTAAAGCCCGCTTCAAGACGTGGACGCAACGTCCGCCTCAACGGGCGTGGTATCGCGTGCGCTGGGGAGATAGCCTGTCGGTGATTGCGCATCGCTTCGGGACCAGCGTGAGGCAATTGAAAAACCTCAATGGTCTCTCGGGGAACGTGATCCGGGTCGGACAGCGGTTGCGCGTGAACCGGGACGCGGTGGAGGTTGGGGAGGCGACGTGGTATCGCGTGCGCCGGGGAGATAGCCTGTCGGTGATTGCGCATCGCTTCGGGACCAGCGTGAGGCAATTGAAAAACCTCAATAGTCTCTCGGGGAACGTGATCCGGGTCGGACAGCGGTTGCGCGTGAACCGGGCCGTCGCGAAGTCCGGGGAGGTGACGTGGTATCGTGTGCGGGTGGGCGATAGTCTTTGGAGTATTGCCAAGCGGTTTCGGGTATCGGTGAAGGACCTGAAGATCCTGAATAATTTACGAAGCAGTCTGATTCGGGTCGGGCGGCGGTTGATGATCGCTTCCTGAGCAAACCCTTTCTCTCTCTTATTCCCCGGTTTCTTTCCCCTCCGGTCCCTCTTGTTGTTCGGGTTCCTCTTTTGCAGTTTCGGGTTCGTCCGCGGGCGGCCCAAGGATTTTGACTCGCAAGGTGGCTTCACTCGCATAAGGGGAATTCGGATATTCATCCAGCAACTGTTTATAACGGGCGAGGGCCTCATCGTTGCGTTTTTCGTGTTCCTCGAGTTTGGCGAGTTCGAACAGCACCTGATCCTTATTGAGTGTTTGGGGCATTTGAAGTACTTGCGTGTACGCGGTGATTCCCTTTTCGCGGTTCCCGCTTGCCAGGTGGCTGGCCCCGAGTCGTTGGTAGACTAATCCAAGCAGGGCCGGAGAATTTCCTGCCTGGTCAATGAAACGTTGATACGCCTCGATGGCGCCGGCGTGGTCGTCTTGTTCGGCCAGGGCGTTTCCGATCATATACCATGCGGAGCCGGCGCTGGCGGTGCGAGGGAACTCCTCGATGATCTGCCGGTACAACGTGATGGCTTGTTGCAGCTTTTCCGTGGCCGCGTCATCGTCAACAAGGGAACGGTCAAGGTAGGCTTGGGCGGCTTGATGTTCAAGAGCCAGCGCTTCCTGTTCCTGTTGGTATTGCACCAGGTACAGAGCCCCGAGGAGGATCACCACCGCGATTGCGACGACGATTCCGGTTATGAGCGCCCGGCGATTGAGTTCGGCAAAGAGCCACATCCGTTCGCTTCGGGACAGCAATTGCAGGTTTTCCGCGCCCACCTGTTTGCTGAGGTGTCTGATTTTGTAGGTCATGGTCCGGTTTCGGCACGTGTCCGATGACGAAAATTGCACTCTAAAGGGTCGCACCCGTATTTCTCAAGGGTACCGTCGATTTTTGTCGGTTTTCCTTACAGTTGACACGGTCTGCTTGGCTGATATAATGAAAAAATGTTGGATTTTTGAATACATGGAGTGTGGGGCGGATAGCTCAGTTGGGAGAGCATTGCCCTTACAAGGCAGAGGTCGCAGGTTCGAGCCCTGTTCCGCCTACCATCTATCTCAGACTATCCAAAATAACACGTCGGACGTACAACTTGGGGGGTTGATTAGCCCAGGCAAGGGGTTTGTTTCGACTGCGCAGTCAAAAGGATATCCTCTTAAGGAACCTCTGATCCCCGATTAAGAACGTCGAGGACACGTTTATTGTGATAGCGGGATGCAGGGCAAGGCGTCCCGTAGCGAAACCCGAGGCTTATCAAGCGAGATAGGTGGGGGTTGAGCGAGGACACAACGCAGCCATGCGCCCGATAGCGCAGTAAATCAGAGGTTCCTCATACGTGAGTGGGGCCGTCGTTCAGCCAGGTTAGGACGCCAGATTGTCAATCTGGAAGTCGCGGGTTCAAATCCCGTCGGCCCCGCCATTCACGTCTTTGTGGTTGTTCTCACTTGCACGGTGAGTATTCGGTCCATCACGTTACATCACGTTTCAGGCTGAACGTCACATCCGATGTTTTCAACCAACCCTCTTGAACTGTTTGGTTCCCTGGGGACCATCTCCATCATTGTTCTCCTGATCCTGCTGGTGTTTTCCGTTCTTTCGTGGGGCATCATCCTGTATAAATGGCGCATGTTCCGGCTGATCAAAACAGAGGAACGCCAGTTTCTTCAGGCCTATCAGGAGGAAAACGCGCTCAGCGAAAAGGAGTTGCATCTTCTTCAACACGTGGCCGCGGAATTACCCAATAGCCCCAGCGGTTCAGTATTGCGTGAAGTGTTGAATCGCGTGGGGCCTCATGCCGGTCACAACACGGGTGACGTCACGGGAGCAGCCGGGAAGACGGGGCCTTGGCCGGACCGCCAGTATTTGGAGAAGGTCGTCCAGCACCTCATCCAACAACAAATCGCCCAACAGGAAACGTACTTGCCCTTCCTGGCCACGACGGGAAACATTACTCCCTTCATCGGGTTGTTGGGAACGGTCGTCGGCATCATTAACGCCTTTCAGCAAATCGGAATCGAGGGCACGGCCAGTATCGCTTCGGTCGCGCCCGGTCTTTCCGAGGCCCTTCTTGCAACCGCTGCAGGACTGTTTGCCGCGATTCCCGCGGTCATCGGATATAATTTTTATCTTACCCAAATTCGGAAAACCATATTCGGCGTAGAAGCCTTCACCATTGAATTTCTGAATACCCTTGACGCGCCTGCGCCTGCGGGCACAGGAGGTCAACGTCTCTTGTGATTGTTGAACCCCGGAGTCGCCGGTTTCTTTCTGAAATCAACGTCGTCCCTCTCGTTGACGTGGTTCTTGTGCTGTTGGTGATCTTTATGGTGACGACGCCGATGTTGCACCGGGGCATTGATATTACCCTTCCGCGTTCGCAGTCGAATACCGTCGTTCCCATGGAACGTCTCGTGATCACCATTGAACCCGACAAACGGGTGTACCTGGATAAAGACCTCGTCACGTTGCTTGACTTGCGGAAACGCCTGGACGAAGCCAAAGCGCTGAACCCTCTCGTGTCGGTTTACCTTCGGGCCGACCGTCGCGTTCCCTATGGACGGATCGTTCAGGTCATGGATGAAGTCAAGGGGGTGGGAATCGAACGGTTGGGCATGGTCACGAACCCCCAGGGGAGGGTGGTGGAAGAAGAGGTCCTCTAGACTCGTTGGAATGACGCAATGTCGTATGCGGCGCCTTTCAGTCTCTTGTCATTGCATGTGCCGGAGCGTGGGGAATCGGCGGCAGAACGGCTCAGGTGGCCTCTTGCCGGTTCGGCGCTCCTTCATGCGGTCTTGTTCGTCGCGTTACTGGGGCTGCGTTTCGGTTCATCGCTTGGACAGTCCGATGGGTCTTACGAGGTCACGCTGGTCACGCTTCCGGAAATCGCGGCGCCTGCTCCGCCGGTAACGAAGGCGAAACCGAACAAGATCGTCAAAAAGGTTCCCCCTCCGAAGGCGAAGGCCAGAAAGGACCCTGTGCCGGTTCCGAAACAGACCGTCGAGAAGCTTCCCCCTCCGCCCGTGGAGGACGTCAGAGACGTTCCCAAACCCGAACGGGTGACGGAGTCGCTCGTCAGTGCCCTTGATGCCGTGGTCGTGCCAAAGGCACAAGCGTTGCCATCGGTACAGGAGCCTGTGCCGGTCCGGCCTCCTGCTCCTGTCGAACGGTCGCCTGCCGTGGAGGAGAACGTGCCGGCATTCAAAGCGCCTCCGCAGCCTCCGAAATTGGATGTCAGGAAGTTGTCGAAATCCCCCGCTCCCGCTCCAAGCGTCGATCTGCTGGCTCCAAAACTGAAGCAGGCCGTCAGTGCGACGTCCGTTCCCAAAAAGCCGAAGCAGGTTTCCAAACGCGTGAACCCGGCCGCCACACCGAAACGTCAGCAAAAGCCGGACACACCCAAGGCTCCTGAATCGCCATCCATCACCTTGCCGGCCCGGGCTCCTCGCTTGGCAGCCGTTGCCCCGCCTGAGACGCGGAAAAAGAAGCCTCCATTGCAAACGGTGCGGAAGAGCAGTACCGTGGAGTCGTTGAAGGAGGCGATTCAATCCGTGAAGGTCCCCCAGAGAAATCCCAAGAACAGGACGGTACCCGCAAAGAAAGCTGTGCCGCTCATTTCCGAAACGGTGCCCCCTGCGAAGACAGCCGAGGCTCGACCCCAATCGCTCCGCAAGACCGTGGCCCCTCAGGCTCCGCAGTTGGCCGAGATCCGGACCCCGGCCCCTTCCGAACCCACGGTTCCCGATTCCGCGTCCGAGCCTGATACTCCTTCCAGGCAAGAGATTGACGTTTCCATTCCCGATTTATCAGCGTTTAATCCCCAACAGGTTTCACAACACACAGAGAGTGGAGGGAAGAAAGCGCAGGGTGTGTGGCAGGCGGGATTGTGTTCCCCAAGGCATCCCTATTGGAAAAACGTGGAGGCAAGAATTGATAATATTCATGGAAACATTTACCGGTATCATTATCGCGTTGAGCGTTCGGCTATTCTGACTTTCCGCGTCAAGCGAAATGGTCAGGTGGAGGATCTGAAAGTCTTCCAGCCCTCCGGAAACAAAAAATTTGATGAGGTTGCCAGACGCGCGGTTCTGGCGGCTGTTCCGTTACAGCCTTTCCCCGCGAGCATGACCGAACCCTTTTGTCGGGTTATACACGAATTTAAGATTAAGACTAGGCCGAATTGATGATGAAAAACGCTATACATTTGATGGTGCTTGTCTGTTTTCTCGTTTCGCCGGTTGCGGTCCATGCGGAGGATGAGAAACCAGAGGTGTTTTTAGAAACGGAACGCTCGGAATTTCAGAAAATTCCCATCTGGATCATGGGGTTCTCCGGAAGTGAGAACCCCATGGAGGATGACGCCGGAATCAGCAAGCAGGTCGATGCGGTTCTTCAGGCTGATTTGCGGCGCACCCACGTGTTCAAGGTCATGAAACGAGCAACGGCCCCGCTCCCGCTTTCGAAAGCCGGGTGTCAGGAGAAAGCTCCCATCGTGAAAGCCAAGGCAAGCAACGCTCCGGTGGTCACTTGGGGACGAATCGGCCGGAAAGATGGAAAATTGTTGTTGGAGGCGTGTGCCTACGATGGCGGGGGAACGGATTCGGTCGCGATTGGTAAACGATACATCGGTAAGCCGATTAACGTGAGGCTCCTGCGGTCGATGGTACACCGCTGGGCTGATGCCCTAGTTGCGCATTACACGGGGGATTCCGGCATTGCCCGGACCGAGATCATGTATGTCTCCGAAGATAAGACGAGCAGACGGCATATCTACAAGATGGATTACGACGGGTTCGGTCCCAGGCGCGTGACGTCGGACCCCGTATTAAGCCTCATGCCGGACTGGTCGCCGGACCGTCGCGCCATCGTCTATACGACCTATCACGGCAATAATCAGGAAATCGTGCGGCTCGAGTTGAGTAAAAAATTGGGTCAAGGGAACAAGCGAACCCTGGTGCCCTCTCAAATCCTGAATATCACTCCGGCGATTTCCCCTGATGGACGATTGTTAGCGTATGCTTCCGCCAAGGATTCCGCGAAGAAGGCGAACTCCGACATTTTCATGATGGACCTGAGCACGGGAAAGGAAACACAATTGACCAAGAGATCCAGCGCAGAATTGTCGCCTACGTGGTCGCCGGACGGACGAGAACTGGCTTTCACGTCAGACCAAACCGGCAGACCACAAATCTACATTATGAGGGTCGACGGTAAAAAGGTCCGCCGGTTGACTTTTGAGGGGCGTTATAATTCTGCGCCGTCCTGGTCTCCACGGGGCGATTGGATCGCCTACGTCTGCCGCCTGCCCGGCTATGGGCTGAAGTTGTGCCGCATTTCCGTGGATGGGAAGCGTCGCGTTCAAATCACGAGCGGCCCGCCTGGTCAGATTGATGATTCTCCTTCATGGGCGCCGGATGGCCGTCACCTGGTCTTCAGTTCGACGCGAGGCGGGCGGAGTCACGTTTTCATGATTCAGTATGATGGCACAGGGTTGGAACAATTGACGAAGGGCGGGATCCACCATAGTTCTCCTGCCTGGTCTCCATTACCGGAATAATGGGAATCACACGGGACAGCACGATAAAGGGAGTAAAAAACCATGAGGATTGATCGTGTTTCTTTTTCGACCGTAACAAGTGCAACACGAATAACCGGCCAGAACCTGAAAATGGGGCTGTGCCTGACCTGTCTGGTCTTCAGCCTGACTTCCTGTGCCCAGCAGTCAGACCTTGTGAAAGTTGAAAAAGACCTCGGGGGAAAAATTACCAAATTGGATAAGGAGAAAAAAGCCTTGGCTCAAGTCCTGAAAAAAGCCAAGCAGGAAATCGCAGAAGCCCTGGAGCGACAAAAGTCCGAGTTGAACCAGGAACTGGTCACGGCCCAGGGGCAATTGAACGAGACAATCGTGAAGGCACGGGCGCAATTGAACAGTAATTTGCGGAACCTGCGAGAGGAGAGCCTGCCCAAAGCCAAAGGTGATTTGGAAACACAAATACACCAGGTCCGCAGAAACTTTGAGAACGTCGTGAAGCGGCAAACTCAACTGATCGGTGCGTTGCAGAAACAGCGGGAACAACGTGAAACGGAATTGTCCGAGAAGATGGACGCCGTGGGGCTGCGCCTTGAACAAGCCTTGAAGCAGCAAGGCCAAACGGTCAAAGACCAGTTCGCCGCGTTTCAAAAGTCATTGGGCGAGTTCAAGAACGCCTTGAACGATGTACAAAAACGGTTCGACCAGGAGGCGAAGCGGGCAAAGAATTCCGAGACGCAAGTCAGGCAGGATTTCGACAGGCACATGCAAGTTTTTCGCGCCAAACTCGACGCCGATACGAAGTCATTGAAGAAGTATTTGGAAACCGAGGTCAAAACGGCAATTGAATCGATCAACGTCGCATTGAATGAAAGCAGCCGGAACTTGAAAACCGACATTGACGCCCAAGCCGCTCGCTTGTCCGAGTTGAACGTCAAATTGGGCGCTGAACTGACGGAGCTGCGACAAACCGATGCCGGGCACGGTAAGAACCTGGAGGAGGTGACGCGGTCGTTGGGTCAACTGCGTGACGTGTTGGGGACGACCGGAACGCAACTTGGTACGAAGCTGGACAGCCAGGGCAAAGGGTTGGAGCACACGGCAAAACAGATTGAGCAGTTACAGGGTCAGTATGCGGCGTTGGCCAAAAAAATGGACGCCGACCTGAAGGGCCTGCAGGGGTATTTGGACAAGGACGTCCGGCCAAGCTTGGAATCGATTGCCAAGGCGTTTGACCAGGAAAAGAATCGAGTCTCCCAGGAGTTCATCAAGGTTTCGTCCGGTCTTGACCGCGTCGAACAAACAAGCGTCTCGAACGTGACTCAAGCTCAAAAGCAATTGGACGTTCAAGCCAAACACGTCCAGGAACTGAGTCAATCGGTGGCGGGGATGCGAGAGGTATTGGATTCCATGGCCAATATGTTGGGCAATCGCACCGATCAGCACATGAATCAGCTTGGGCAGTTGACGGCGCGATTGGCGCAAATGGAGAAAGACCAGTCAGCCGAAGCCGCCAAACAGGCAACGAATACCCAAGCCGTTTCAACCCATCTCAACGAGGTGACGTCGAGCGTGCAATCGGTCGGGCAATCGTTCGAACAATTCAAGAACCTGATGTCAACCAAGCTGAAAGAGCAGGCCAACCGCATTGAGTCCCAGGCCCGGCAACTGTCGAAAACGACGGGATCGTCTGCTGCCGTCTCGAATCTTCAGCAGGGCTTGAAGGCCAACGTCACGCAATTGAATGAATTGACCAAGTCCGTCGCGCAGTTGAAAGAGGTGGTCAGGTCCATGGGCGAAAAGCTGGGGTCCAAGGTGGATGCGCACGAATCTCAACTCATCGAGGTGGAGCAAGCTCTCAAGACGTTCAAGTCCTCCAAACCAAAGAAGTAGAACCACGGGGATTCCGTCCCAACGCGTTGCCTATGGAGTCCGTTGAATCCAGAATCAAGGTCCTCCCTGAATCCGTGGCTTCTCAAATTGCCGCCGGAGAGATCGTCGAACGTCCGGCGTCAGTCGTCAAGGAATTACTCGATAACAGCGTGGATGCCGGTAGTACGGTCGTTTCCCTCGACGTGATGGATGGCGGGAAAACGCTCATTCGCGTGATCGATGACGGCGAAGGGATGAGTCGAGCCGATGCTCCGCTGGCTTGCCAACGGTTTGCCACCAGCAAAATCAGCCATCCACGCGACCTGACGGGCATCGCCACCTATGGATTTCGCGGGGAGGCCTTGCCCAGCATCGCCGCGGTTTCACGCTTTCGTATGCTGACGGCGAGGCATCATTCACTGACGGGGACCGCCGTGGTGATTGACGGAACGGGCGTTCAATCGATCGAAGAGCGTGGCGCCGCCCCGGGGACGCGAATCGAAGTCGAAGAATTATTTTTCAATACACCGGGACGGCGAAAATTTTTGAAAACGACGGCCACGGAGTTCTCCCACGTTGCGCACGTTGTCCAGCAAGCCGCCCTGGTCAACCTGCACGTGCAATTTCGATTGACGCACAATGACCACGTGGTGTTCGACTATCCCAAGGTCGCCACGTTGGAAGATCGATTGCTCCAGGTGTATGGCCCGAGACTCATGGACGCGATGTTGCCCGTGCATGACGAGCAGGCCGGCGTGCGCGTGCGCGGCGTGATCGTCAATCCGCATCATGCGAAAACAGGGCGCGCGCCACAGGAAATGTTTGTGAATCGGCGTCCCGTCAAAAATACGACGATTTCCCATGCCGTGTATGAATCGTATGGCTCTTTTTTACCGAAAGGACGGCATCCGACGTTTGTCCTGATGGTGGACGTGCCCCCGGACGAGGTGGACGTCAACGTACATCCATCAAAACGGGAAGTAAAATTTCGCAGCCCGGACTTGATTCATCGAGCGGTCAGGGCCGCGGTTCGTCGCCCGTTGCAAAAAGACGTGACGGGGTATTCTACTCTTTCATCCGGACTCAATGAGCGTGAAGTTGGCGTCGTCGAGAAGGAGACGACCGGAGAAAGCGGCGGACCGTTTGCCGCACGGGCAATCCCTTCCATGGCGCGCGACGCGCAAACGAGTTTCGGGAATGGACGAGACAACGAAGCGCTCCAGGTTAAAGAATCAGCGGCCCTCTATCAGCTTGAGCCGGACGTCCGGATTTTCGGACAAATCCATGCCACCTATGTCGTCGCGCAAATTGGAGATGAATTGCACGTGCTGGACCAGCACACGATTCACGAACGCGTGCTGTTTGAGCGTTTGAGGAGAGGGTGGGAGGGTTCCGGTATCCAGACGCAATCGCTCCTGATTCCCGAACCGGTTGACGTCCCGGTTACAGCGGCAACGCGGTTGACGGAAATCCTGCCGGAGTTGGTCAACGTGGGGCTCGAACTTGAGAGCTTCGGCCCGTCCTCTTTTGTCATTCGATCGGTGCCGGCGCTTGTCGGGCAGATGGACTATGGCGCTTTACTCGAAGACATCATCGAGGACCTGTCGGAGTGGAACTCCGTGGATTCATTTGAAAAACCAATTCGCTCCGTCCTGGCGTCGATGGCCTGCAAAGGTGCGGTCCAGGCCGGCCGCCGGATGGAGCAACCGGAAATGAAACACGTGGTGGCCGATTGGCTTCGTGAAGGGAGCCCCATGACCTGTCCCCATGGCCGAAGAATTTCTTTACGGTTTGGCAGTGAAGAACTGCACCGGATTTTTCGGCGTCTATGAATCCACCGTTTGAACGGTGTCTGTCTTCGCACCAGAAGCTCCGGAATCTCGTCGGGGCCGCAATCGCGTCACAGCCGCTCGTTGTGCTGGTGGGTCCGACGGCCATCGGCAAGAGTCGAATCGCCATTGAAGTGGCTCAAGCCCTGGGCACGGAGATAGTGACCGCGGATTCGACTCAAGTCTATCGAGGAATGAACATCGGGACGGATACCCCTTCGGAAGAGGACCGGCACGGCGTGCCCCATCGGCTCATTGACCTGGCGGAACCGGATGAGCCGTTCAACGCCGGGGCGTTCCGGCGGCGGGCTCTTCCGGAAATCTCACGTCTGCACGACAAAGGCTTGCTTCCTTTGGTGGTTGGCGGGACGGGGCTCTACGTCCGCGCGTTGTTACACGGGTTATGGTCCGGTCCTCCCAGCGATCGCGCTCTTCGCGGGGAACTCGAAGAAGAAGCACGAGTCAGGGGAGAGGAATCGATGTATCAGGAATTGGGTCGCGTGGACCCGGTCACGGCTCGCCGCCTGCATCCGCGCGATACGGTGAAAGTGTTGCGGGCACTGGAAGTGTACCGGCAAACCGGCACGCCCCTTTCAAAGGCCCACGAACAACACGGCCGGGAACACACGCCTTTTCGAGCACTCGTGTTGGGGTTGACCATGGAGAGGACCGCCCTCTATCAACGCATTGATCAGCGAGTCGACGCGGAGTTGGCAAAGGGGTTGGTCGAAGAAACCCGGGGCCTGCTGGCCAAGGGATACTCCAGGGGCCTTGTTTCGATGAAAAGTTTGGGCTATCGTCAGATAGCGGGGTACCTGGAAGGAGAATATTCATTCGCCGAAGCGGTGAGGCGATTGAAGCGGGACACCCGTCATTTTGCGAAACGGCAAATGACGTGGTTCAGAAAAGAACCCGGTCTGGCGTGGGTCGAAGTCCACCCGGACGAGCCGGTTTCATCGGTTGCCCAGCGCATCCTCTCGCTGATTGAAGGGTTTGCGCGCAAACTTCAGACGTGATCGACAAGGATAGAGCCTGTGCCAACACAACCACGTGCCGACGTTGCCGTCATTGGAGGCAGCGGCTTGTATGAAATGGAAGGGTTGGAAAACGTGCGAGAAACGCGCGTGCCCACTCCCTTCGGCCGTCCCTCGGACGCCGTGATGCTGGGAACGTTGTCCGGCAAGCGCGTGGCGTTTCTCTCTCGTCATGGGCGAGGGCATCGCATCATTCCCTCCATGATCAACTACCGGGCAAACGTGTACGCGCTCAAATCACTCGGCGTGACGAGGATTTTATCCGTCAGTGCGGTGGGGAGCATGAAAGAAGGCATCCACCCCGGTCATATGGTCCTTCCCGATCAATTTATCGACCGGACGACCAGGCGGATCAGCACGTTCTTCGATCAGGGGCTTGTAGCTCACGTGACGTTTGCCGATCCCATTTGTCATCCCTTGGCTGATGTCCTGGGCGAGTCAGCCCGGTCGACGGGTGCCACGTTTCACGCGGGTGGAACGTATCTCTGTATCGAGGGGCCGCAGTTTTCCACGAAAGCGGAGTCCTTGTTGTACCGGCAATGGGGCGTGGACGTCATCGGGATGACCAATGCGACGGAAGCCAAGCTCGCGAGGGAAGCCGAGATCTGTTATGCCACCCTGGCCCTGGTCACGGATTACGATTGCTGGCACCAGGGTGAGGAGCCCGTCTCCGTCGAAGCGATCTTGAGCGTGATGCATGCGAACGTGGCCCAGGCCAAAACGCTGCTCCGGGACGCCATTCAACGGACCGGGGGAGCCAGGGCCTGCCCATGCGCGACGGCGCTTCGGCAGACCATCGTCACGGCGCCGCAAGCCATGACGGCCTCCGTGAAGCGGCGGTACGGTCTCTTTCTGAAACCAGCCAAAACATCGAACAGGAGCAGGTAACATGGGTAGATTGTTGGTTGTCGGTTCTGTGGCGTTTGATACGGTGCGCACGCCTTTCGGGGAGGCTACGGAAGTCTTGGGCGGCTCAGCCACGTATTTTTCCACGGCCGCCAGTTTTTTCACGGACGTCGATTTGATTGCGGTCGTCGGAGAAGATTTTCCTGATGAATACGTCACGTTTTTGAAGAGTCGAGGGATCGACGTGTCCGGGCTCGAGCGCCGTAGTGGCAAGACGTTTCGTTGGCAAGGTGAATATACGTATCAACTGAACGAGGCGCGTACACTCGACACCCAGCTCAACGTGCTGGAATCTTTCCGTCCCAAAATCCCCGATCACTATCGAACTCCTGATATGTTGTTCCTGGGGAATATTGACCCCGAGCTTCAAATGGACGTTCTGAACCAGGTCGAACGGCCGCGAATCGTCGCCTGTGACACCATGAACTTTTGGATTCATGGAAAGCGCGAAGCCCTATGGAAGGTGTTGGAAAAGATCGACGTGCTTGTCATCAATGACGGGGAAGCGCGTGAACTTGGTCAGGATTTCAGCCTCGTGAAAGTGGCGAAAGACGTGCTGGCGCGCGGGCCCAAATATTTCATTATTAAACGTGGGGAGTATGGTGTTTTGATGTTTCATGGAAAAGGCGTTTTTGGCGCGCCGGCGTTCCCGTTAGAAATGGTCAAAGATCCGACCGGTGCCGGTGATACGTTCGCGGGCGGCTTTATGGGACACTTGTCGTCGACGGGAGATTTCTCCGATGCCGGTTTGAGGCGGGCCATTGTGTTCGGAAGCGTGATGGCTTCATTTACCGTTGAGGGCTTCAGTCTCGACCGCTTGCGGTCGCTGGAATATCAGGACGTCGAAACCCGTTTCCGGGACTTCAAGCGTCTGACCCATTTCGAGGATCTTTCGTGAGCATGCAACGTGTTTCACGCTTCGTTTGTGTCACCGTGCGTTCTTTTGCGGAGCAAGGCGTATAGAGAAACATAGCAGACAGCGTTGGAGCGATATGGCGTCACTAGGCAACAAGTTGCAAACCGCTCGTGAGGCTCAAGGGTTCACGCTTGAGCAGATCGCCTCAAAGACCCGGATCTCAGAGTCGTATTTGAGAGCCTTGGAGGCCGATTCTCTCGATCAGTTGCCCGAACACGTGTTCACCAAAGGTTTTGTGCGGGCTTATGCCCGCTCGCTCGAACTCGACGAAAAAGAATGTCTGCGGCTGTTTGAAGAAGGCTCCGCTTCGTTCTACCAAAAAGAAAAAGAGGGCGACGAGAGGCAGAAAATGTTTCTGCGCAAGGAAGACGCCCAGAAAGCGAGAACGAGCCGAACCATGGTTGTGCTTCTCGTTGGAGGGCTTCTCTTGCTCGGCGGGATCGTGTTACTCCAACAACAATCACCTTCAAGCTCCCTCTTTTCCCTGTTTTCGCAACAGCCCGTTGACCCGAACGGCGAGGGTGTCAATCAACCTTCTTCGGTTGAACCGCCACTTGATGCCTCAATCGTCGCAAACACGGAGCCGGCCGCCGCCGGGACATCTGCGGAATCGACGGTTGACGACGGGGCATCCACGCCTGCCGTGTTATCTCCTGACTCCACGCCTGCCTCCGCCACGGATTCGGAAAATGTGGTTCTTGAAATACGAACCTTGGACGTGACGTGGGCCGTGATTCGTGCAGATGAGGATGAGCCCCAGGAAGTCTTGTTGCAGGTTGGTGAGGTGATACGACGGCGGGCCCGCGACAGGTTTCTGTTGACGCTTGGCAACGCCGGCGGGGTCGAAGTTCGTCTGAATGGCCAATTGCAGGGACCGTTCGGTGAGCCGGGGGCCGTGGTGAGGGACGTGGAATTACGACCGTCACGGTTACTTGAGATTCTTGACAGGGAGAATCCACATTGATATGTTCGGCGGGTTTGCAGGTTTTGAAATTGATTGTGATGAGGGTGTAGTATAAAGGGATGCAACACGGACTCATTATCAAAGGAGGGATTCATGAAGCGGTTTGTAGCCATTTGTAGTTTGTTGACGGCATTTGCCTTCGCCGGTGGTGACTTGGCCTTTGCCGGACCGGAAAAAGACCCCCTGAAACCGCGGGTTCCGAAGGCAGAGCGCGGAAAAGCCAAGAAAATTAAGCCACCCGCCGAGTTGTACAAGAAAACGAAAAAGGCCTCCGACGAGATCGTTGCCGCAGGCAAGAAGATTTTTGAAGGGAAGGGTACCTGCGTCAATTGTCATGGGAAAAATGGAGACGGCCAGGGACCGGCCGGAAAAGTGTTGAATCCCGGCCCGCGGAATTTTACCAACTGCAAATTCCATAAGAAACGCAAAGATGGTGAATTGTTCTGGATTATCAAGAACGGCAGCCCGGGGACCGGCATGGTGTCCATGATCCCGGCGACCATCACGGAAGAAGAAGCATGGAAGGTGTTGGCTTACGAACGCAGCTTCTGCAAGAAATGGCGCAAATAGCCGTTTCGTGATTTGTGTGCTTGTTCAAAGCCCCGTTCAGGGTTGGACCTGAACGGGGCTTTTTCTCTTGACCGAACGTGCAACTCGTCGTGCAACTCGTATCTCAACCTTTTTCATTCAAATCCCTGGGCAGAGGACTGCTGGTCGTGACCATGGGCCTGGTGAGTTGGGTCGCCGGCCCGTCCCCTGGTCTGACAGAAGAGGTGCAACCCTTACGGTCGAGGGTCCCCGTGAGTGAGAGAACGTGGGCCAGAAAGTTGGTGCCGCCGTTCGGTTCCACGAAAATGGTTTCTCCCGAGATCGTGGAACAGGGAAGAGTCCTGTATGAAGGAAGAGGGGCCTGTGTGTCGTGTCATGGGAAAACCGGCTTGGGAGATGGTCCGGTCGGCAGGCGCTTACAGCCCGGCCCGCGGAACTTTACCAACTGCAAATTCCATAAGAAACGCAAAGACGGCGAATTGTTCTGGATCATCAAGAACGGCAGCCCCGGGACGGGCATGGTGCCGATGATTCCGGTGCCGATTACCGAGGAAGAAGCCTGGAAAATTTTGGCGTATGAACGAAGTTTCTGCGAAGACTGGCAGCGCCGCGCGGAGGGACGACCTTCGGTTGACACCCGTGAGAACCGTTGACTAGACTCGGCTATCCAATGAGGAGAAAACAAGAATGGCAAAAAAACGAACACAAGAGGAAGATAAGGCAATCCTTGAAAAAAAGGTCAAGGAACAGCGCGCCGGCAGCGAAAATCCCGAGGGCGACCCTGACGCGCGACAGTTGCGAAAGCGCCTCAAACGGGTCCAGCGAAAAATTCGTCTCAAGGCGTCACGGATAGCCACGGCTGCCGGAAACAAGGCCAAAGCGGCGTAACGACGAAGCCGGGGCAACGACCGGCCTGCTGTATTCAGGAACCTCTGTTCCTTCACTGAAAGGGGAACGTTCATGACCGATGACATGCATGATGACATGCAATCTGCCGCCGAAGAGGCTCAAACTCCGGATGAGGAGACCGAAGCCGTCTCGCAGGATGAAGTGACGGATGAATACGTGGATGCCGTTTCGGAATCCTTGATGGAAGGCGACACCGTTGCGACGGCGGAGACCGAAGACGGGGAAGGTGAGGAACAGGCGGAGGAGGAAGAGCCTGAAATAGAAGAAGAGAGGGTCAAAGATGAAATCGATATCCAGATCGACCTTCTCCATGATCCGGATTGGGTCGTCAGGCGTGAAGCCGTTGTCACTCTTGGTGAAATGGGTGACGAACGGTGCGTGGAGCCCCTTGTCAAGGCGTTGCGCGACGGGGATTGGCAGGTCCGGGAAGCCGCCGTTGAAGCGATCGCTGAAGTGGGTTCTCCCGCCGTCGAGTTGTTGATCCGGTACGTGCGTGATTGGGAAGCCCGGAAGTACGTGATCCAGGCCATGGGGAAAATCAATGACGAGCGGGTCTTGGATCCCCTGCTGTCGATGCTGCACAACGACGAGTTCAAGGATGACGCCACGAGAGCCCTGATCGACCTGGGGAAACCAGCCGTCCCCAAATTGATCGCGGCCTTGACCGACCGGGAAGAGTTCGTGCGCAAGCAGGCTATTCTGGCGCTCGGTGAGATCAAGGATCCGGAAGCCGTCGATCCCCTGGTCGCCATGCTGCAGGATCAGGATTGGCTGACGCGCCTGACGGCCGCCGCCGCCTTGGAACAAGTCGGAGATTTGCGTGGCAGGGACGCGATCAAACCGTTGATGAAGGATCCGGACCTCGTCGTTCGGCTACGGGTGGAACGGATCCTGGCTGCCTGGAAAAAAGAGCCGGCCAGCGCCTGACCCCCTCACCACAGTCCTCTCCCACCGGGGGAGAGGGCGTAGTTTACGACTGTGACAGGAGAGCTTCCAGCTTTTCCTGCGCTTCCTCCCAGATTTCCGGGGAGACGGTCTGGCCGTCGGTCAAGGATCGTCGAAGGTCCCCTATGTTTGTCATGGTGTCAAGCAGGGCGTCCGAAGTGTCTCCGCCGCTTACCTTGATGGCTTCTCCCAGGTACTCAAGTGTTTTCTCCAGTTCGGCGATGGCTTCGTCAGGGTTGCCGTTCATGACTTTCGATTTTCCGTTTAAAAACCCTGACGTGGCCTGCAACACCTTTTTTTGAACGAGTAAATCCGCTTCGACGAGACCGACCGTTTGATCCATCACTCCTTGCGATAATTCCTGGAATTGTCTTTGGATTTCCTCGGGTGATTGTTGCCCAATGTGGATTCCTGCCCAAAACGCGGCCCCCAACAACAGGACGATTGCCAGAACTTTTTTCCCCGTATGGCGTCTTTCCATGGACTGCATCTCCCTCTCCCAAGCCCTGAATTATAGACTTCGCAGACGGGGAATAAAAGAGGACGTTTTTCTCTGAAAATGGAAACTGAAAGAGTGGTCAGGCGTTCCCGACGGGTGGGTCGGCCTTGCCCAGGGCTTTGGAGGATTCGATGGCAAAGCGGTCGCCCACGATCCGGGCCACGCGGTTCATATAGTCGGTCAGGGCTTCAACCTGATCCGGTCTGAGATCCTGTCGAAATTGTGGGAGCAGCCCCCACCGGGTTTCAAATTCCTCACCGGAAATCGAGGCCACCACGCTGATCAGTTTGATCACGCGGGTGCCGGAAGGATCGGTGGAAGGACTCGATGATTGACCTGTCGCCTGGGACTGTGTTTCCGGAGATGATTCGGCCCCTGGTGTTTTCCCTTCAAAGAGCGCGGTCAACGCGGGGATCACGGCACTGATGCAGAGGGTCGTCGCGGACATGATGGCCTGGTTGTTGGCGGCACCGGCTCGTCCGGCTATGCGTTCGCCCACCTGCTGAAAAAACGCATTTCGTTCTTTGCTGTCTTCCGAATGCACAAACTTGTAGGGTTCGTAGGTCTCGCGGCTTTCAGCCACGGCCCGGCCGATGGCCACGACGATTTCCTGTTCATCGATTTGAGCGGAACTCAGCGAGGGCGCCAACAGGGTTTTGAGCCGCTCACTCACGTGATCTTCCAGGCTGTTCATGAATTCGGGTTGCTGTTGGATAGAAACGTGGAACGCGGAGATGCGGTCCACCAGGTTGAACAGGACCTTCAGGAATTCCAGGTAAATTTCCCATTCCTGCTTTTGACTGAGCGTGGACGTCGCGGCCGGGTCGCTTCGTTTAAGCAGCGTCACGGATTCCCGGCACACGTCCAGGATGGTGTTCGACAGGTCCTTGAGAATGGGTTCGTGTTCTTGGATGGAATGTTTCATGAATTGAAAAGCCTGAGGCGTATCTAACAAATGAAGGGACGGCTTCGCAAGTACGCGGCATTGCGTGAGGACAGGCCCTATGTTATACACGGAGCGGGTCTAGTGGTATGACAAGAGCCACTTTTGTCATTCCCGTATGTGTTCAGTAATTCGTTGACAGAATGGAGAGGCATGCCCCTTTTTATCCCTCGTGTGCAGGCAGTCAGCCGGCATGGGGAGTTCCCGTGAATCAATCTCCCGCGTACCCGTGATGGACTCCGTCAATGCCGGTTCCAAAGTCTACGTATTGAGGCGTGACGAAGCGCCGCCCAAACCTCTTTCCCGTGATTACGCGCAGGAACTGAATCCCCAACAGCTCGCCGCGGTGGAAGTCGTCGAAGGTCCGGCGTTGGTCATTGCCGGTGCCGGCAGCGGCAAAACCCGGGTCCTCGTGTATCGTGTGGCCAGGCTGATCGATACGGGTATCGATCCGGCCTCCATCCTGCTGTTGACGTTCACCCGAAAGGCGGCCCAGGAAATGTTGGGACGGGTGGGCCTGCTGATCGGTCCGCAAAGCGACCGGGTCATGGGAGGGACGTTCCACTCCGTGGCGAACGTGCTGCTCCGTCGCTATGGCCGAACCATCGGCCTGGAGCCGGGATTCACGATCCTGGATCGCGGTGATTCCGAAGACCTGATCAATCTCGTTCGCGTTCAATCCGGTCTCACCGAGACAGGAAAGCGCTTTCCCCGCAAGAAGACGATTGCCGACCTGTTCAGCAAATGTGCCAATACCATGCAGCCGATCGAGGACGTCCTCTTGAGCGAATACAATCATTTTGGAGAATTTCTCGGCGAGCTGACCAAACTGCACGAAGCCTATGAATCCACCAAGCGCCAGCGGCAGTTGGTCGACTATGATGATCTGCTGACCCGTCTCCTGGAACTGCTGACGCTGGATGAGCGCGCCGGACGGATGATCTCGGAAACGTATCGCTTCATTTTGGTGGACGAGTATCAGGATACCAACCGGCTCCAAGCGGACGTGGTGAGGAAACTCGCCGCCACTCATCAGAACGTGATGGCTGTTGGGGATGATTCGCAGTCGATCTATTCGTTTCGCGGCGCCACGGTTCGGAACATCATGGAATTTCCCGGGTTGTTTCCGGGAACCCGGATTTTCAAGTTGGAAGAGAATTACCGGAGCACGCAATCCATCCTGGCGTTGGCCAACGAGATCATTCAAGGCGCAACGGAACAATACAGTAAAACGTTGTTTACCCAAAAAGGGCAAGGTGAACGACCGGCCCTGGTCCAGACAATCGGGGAGAGTCCCCAGTCCGGGTTCGTGGCGCAGAAAATCCTGGAATTGCGGGAAGAGGGCATGCCGTTGAATGACATCGCGGTCCTGTTTCGCTCCAGTTTCCATGCCTTTGATTTGGAAATCGAGTTGGCCAAACGGGACGTGCCTTTCATCAAGCGAGGCGGATTCAAATTTCTCGAGACCGCCCACGTCAAGGACGTGCTGGCGCATTTGCGCGTCGTCCACAATCCCCTGGACACCGTCAGTTGGAACCGTTCGTTGCTCCTGGTTGAAGGGGTGGGACAAAAACGGGCGAGGGACCTGATCGCTCAACTGGCAAGCAGCGAGGCGCCGCACGAAACGTTGCGGCAGGGAAGCGGACGGGCTGCGTTGGGGTTGAGCAACCTGGCGGCGGCCTTGGAGTCGGTCGGCGGCGTCGAAGATGGGTCGCCCCCCGATCAGATCAATCGTCTCCTGGAATACTATTATCCGATCCTCAAAGAGCGGTACGACGACTATCCGAAACGCATCCGGGATTTGGAGCATCTCCTGGTGATGGCCGAGCGCTATGGGAATTTGGAAGGATTTCTGGCCGACGTGACGCTCGAACCACCGGACGAAAGCGTGACGGGTATCGAAGCCCCGGACCGCGATGATGAACGGCTCGTGTTATCCACCATCCATTCCGCCAAGGGGCTGGAATGGCGATGCGTGTTTGTCATCTGGCTCGTGGATGGACGGTTCCCGTCTTCCTATTCATTCCTGACCGATGAAGAACTCGAAGAGGAGCGGCGGTTGCTCTACGTCGCAGTGACGAGGGCCAAGCAGCACCTGTATTTGACGTTTCCCGTGCAGGTCTATGATAAAATCACAGGGTCGGTGCTCTCGAAACCATCACGGTTTCTCGATGACGTGTCCGCTTCCCTAGTCGAATCCTGGAGCGTGGTTGAAGAGAACGAGCCCTGGAGGTAAACAGTCGTGATGACGAGAACAATGAAATGGATTCTCGCGCTCCTCTTGTTGGGGGCCGTCCTGGGCCTGAACCAGTTTGCTCATAGTGCTCCGGGTCCCGACCGGACCATCAATACCTGGCTGAACCTGATTGATCAAGCCGAAGCCCTGCGCCTGCCGACGGGGTTTCTCAAGGAGATCGACCCTGATTTTGTCACGGTGACGTTCGAAGACCTGCGAACCTATGCCGCTGAATATCATCCGGAAGACCATCGCATGATCTTGAGCCTGCGGTTATCGTTCAACAGGGCCGGTGGGGCATTGATGGACCTGGAGCGCATGACTCACCATGACGTCAGTCTCCTGTATCATGAACTGTTTCATGCTTACCTGGATTATATTTTCAATGGTCCGGGACCCGGGACGTTGAGTCCCCGGGCCAATCACGTCCTGTCGTTCGCCCGTGAGCAAATGCGCTGTCATTACCGTTTCGTGCGCATCAATCCGGTTCGCCAGCGGAGGGACATGACGGAAATCCGGTTTCTTTCCCAGGAGGATTCGTGGGAGGTCTTGAACGAAACCTGGGCGGTCTTTGTCGGATGGCAAATCTGGACGAAACTGGAACAGCCGGCCAACGGGGTCGGCCCATGGACCGGTCCCTTGATCGAGGCTTGGGCAACGTTGCTGTCCGAGGCGAATATGAGTGGAGAATTACTTGGGTATTACGAACCGGACGACCCGGAGGAACGCCGGGTGGCTCGCAAACGGTTTATTGCGCCCTCCAACGGCCTGACCCCGGAAGGAGTCGAACTCCTGCTGGCCGTCGTGCTGGAAGAACCCGATGCCGTGGTGAAGGAAGGCGGCTCCGTCATCAAGGCCACAAAAGATACCACCGCCGAACCCCTTTCGTGTGATTGATAGAACCCTCTCCCCATTGAGGGAGAGGGCAGGGTGAGAGGGGGGGTAGACGGCCGTAATCCGACAATCGTTGCTAGACAATCACCAGGCAAAGATGGTAGCGTCGTCTCGGTTCGTAGGTCGGATTAGCGTAGCGTAATCCGACAATCGTTACCTCAGATGTTCGCCTTTGCACCGAAAAGAAGGCGCCTGTAGCTCAGTGGATAGAGCACTGGCCTCCGGAGCCAGGTGCCGCAGGTTCAAATCCTGCCAGGCGCGCCATAACATCTTGCCTCTTGAGTGGGTCGTTAGCTCAGCTGGTAGAGCAGCTGACTCTTAATCAGCGGGCCACAGGTTCGATCCCTGTACGACCCACCATTTTTTCCCGGTATCCATATCGCCGACTTTCCTCCATACTTTAAACGTCGGATCTTTTTTGCCGGAAAGCAGGGACTGTTTTGTCACCCGTTACGTGACATGTTATATTCTGTTACGTGATCAAGGGCTTCAAGCATAAGGGACTCCAATGGTTTTTCGAGGCTGGCAACAAAAAGGGCATTCAGCCCAAGCATGCCAATCAGTTGAGGGATATTTTAGCCGCATTGGATGCAGCGGCATCTCCCAAGGATATGGGGGCGCCTAACTTCCGGTTACATCTATTGGAGCCTCGTGGTGAGAAACGGTGGTCTGTCTATGTAGCCAAGAACTGGAGCGTGGACTTTTTGTTTCGCGGCGGCCACGTCGAAGACGTGGATTATGTGGATCATCATTAGGAGACAGTCATGAGAATGCACAATCCTCCTCATCCTGGCGGGGTATTGCTCAGGCAGTGGATCGAACCTTTAGGAATTTCCATTACCCGGACGGCTAAGCATCTCGGTATTTCTCGCAAGGCGCTGTCGGAGCTTGTTCACGAGCACACCGGGGTGAGTCCGGAGATGGCGGTGAGGCTTTCCATTGCGTTCGGGACAAGTGCAGAACTGTGGATGAATATGCAATCCAGTTATGATTTGTGGCACGCCGAACAACACAGGAAGGAACTCAAAGTCGAATCTCTCGTTGCCGGGTAGCGTAGTGAGATTTCAGGAAGCGGGCAGGATTTCCCACCCGCTGGCCTGGTTTGTTTTCCCGTACAGAAAGTGCCGGACGTTACATGCCTCCATTGAGCATTTTGACGTGGCCCAGCAGGATTTTTGAATTCTGAATATCGGGGTTGTCTTTCCCGAGGTCCTGGGCTTTCTTGAACTCCATGGCGGCTTCCTTGTGCTTATCCGTCTTGTCCAACGCCAGCGCAAGGTTGTAATGCGCTTCCGCTGAATTCGGGTCGGCCTCGACCGCCTTCTGAAAATGGCCGAGCGCCACGTCCCAATGCTCCTGGTTATAATGCTCGATGCCCTCACTGTTCGCCGCATGGGCTTTCGAATCGGCAGCGGTCATGAGCGCCGGAGGGCCGCCGGCAAGGGCCGTCCCAGCCCCGAAGCCCACCAGGGCGATAAAAGAAACACAAAGCAGCAATCGGTAAAAATTCTGCATCACGAAACCTCCTGTGTGAAATATGAATGAACGTGCACTCCTTCCGTCATGCCTGTATGTGTTCAGTAATGTGTTGACAATGTTCCCCCTCTGTCATCCTCGACTCTCCTTCTGTCATCCTTGCGTACGCGAGGATCCAGAGTCTTTGTTTTTTGTCGTTGTAGCCGCCGCATCCCTGCTCGGGGGCCGGGATGGCGTGGCCACACATGCAAAAAGAAAAAACCCTGGAGACCCCTCACCCCAGCCCTCTCCCACAAAAAGGGGAGAGGGGGCATGGAATGGAATTTCCTCTCCCTTGATGGGAGAGGATGAAGGTGAGGGTGAGTAGGGGCAGGCCCCTGTGCCTGCCCTCCACAGAAAGGACAACCACAGGGGGTTGTCCCTACATGCTGTCAACGAATTAGCGAACATCTACAATTCCCGACATTATGAACTGGATCCCCGATTAAGGATGTCGGGGA
>JAJDZI010000105.1 GCA_022824735.1 Nitrospirales bacterium | reverse complement strand
GCCGAGGGCGAAATGGCCTTTGAAATCCATTTGCCACAGCGCATTCGGCGTGGCGTGTTCGAAGCGCTGCCAGGCCACTGGGGTGCGCGCGGCGGGGGCCAGGCGCCCGTGCCGCCGCAGAATGGCGGTAATGGTGCTGGGGGCCGGGACTGCAGGATAGCCCAGGGCCTGCAAGCGAGCGTGCAACTTCCGGCCGCCCCACGTTGGATAAGCGGCGCGGAGGCGGAGAATGGTTTGTTCTACCGCTCTGGCCGTACGCTGGGGCATCTGGTGGGGCCGCCGGGACTGATCCTGCAAACCCTCGGCGCCAGCGGCCGCATAGCGGGCCAGCCATTTATAGGCCGTCGGGGGACTGATCCCGAACCGGCGACACAGGCTGCGTAGCGACGTGCCAGGCTGGTGAGCTAACTGAACGAATTCGTGACGTTGCGACATGGTCGACACCTCTTTCCACGGCATGGCGATCCTCCTGTGCTAAGAGTGATGCCCTGCAGGTTAATGTGTAAACCATGTCTCCGAACAGGTGTAAACCATGTCCCCGGTCTGTACACCCGCCAGTGGAGAGGGTTCTCTAAGGTTGTTTTCTTATTAAGACCGCTCAAGGGTGCGGTTCGAGTTCGATGATGCCTTTTCGGATGGCCAGGATGGCGGCTTGGGTGCGGTCGTAGACGTGGAGTTTGTGGAAGATGTTGCGGACGTGATTTTTCACGGTCTTCTCGCTCAGGTCCAACACGTTGGCGATTTCCTTGTTGGTCTTGCCGTCCGCCACCAATCGCAGGACGGTGATCTCGCGCTCCGTGAGGTCGTGCTCCAGCAAGGATTTCTTTTTGCCTTTGCCTTCGGCCAACAACGAAAATTCGGCTAGAATTTTACTCGCCACCGATGGATGGATCAGCGATTCCCCACGAGAAATGGCGCGAATGGCCGCGACGATTTCCGTGGAATCCGAATCTTTCAGGAGATAACCCGTCGCTCCGGCCCGGACCAGGTCGAAAATATATTGATGATCCTCATACATCGTCAGGGCAATGATCCCGATATGAGGCATTTCCCGCTTGATGATCCGCGTGGCTTCCACGCCCGTCATGCCCGGCATGCTCACGTCCATGACAATCACGTCGGGCAGCAATTGCCTGGCTTTTTCTACGGCCTCGCCGCCGTCACCGGCTTCACCGACGATGTGGATTTCTTCCTTGGTCTCCAGAATAGCGGACAGGCCTTCACGAACGACGCGATGGTCGTCCGCAATCAACACCTTAATTTTTTTTGCCATTTCGTACGCTATCCTTTCTGGTCAACGGAATCGACACCGTGACCGTGGTCCCTTCGTTTTTGTGGGACTCCCACGATACGTCGCCGTTGAGCAACTTGGCCCGCTCCTTCATCCCGCGCATGCCGAAGTGATCCCACTTATCCGGGTTCTGAAAAACCGCCTTGACGTCGAACCCGCTCCCATTATCCTGGATCACGGCGGAGAGGTGATGCGGTTGAATGTTCAATTGCACGAACAGTTTTGACGCCCCGGCATGCTTGGAGGAATTTTGCAACGCTTCCTGAATCATCCGAAAGACAAAGACTTTCGTCTTGGGCAGCAATCGGGCATCGCTCCCCGTATGAGAAAACGCGACCTGGACACGATGTTGCTTTTTGTACGAATCGAGATAATTGGTCAGCGCCGAGAGCAGGTCGAGCCGCTCATATTGACCGGGTCGCAAATTGAACACCACTTGCCGGGCTTCCTGAATGCCGTGTTTCAGATGATGCTTGGCCTCACTCAACAGGGCAAAACATTTATCGGGTTCTTCCTGGATCAGGTCGCCACACCGTTCCATTTTGAAATTGACGCCGACCAGCGTTTGGACCAACCCATCGTGAATTTCACAGGCGATACGCGTCCGCTCCTCATCGACCGCGCTCTCGGCTTCTTCCTTGACGTACCGCCGGAATAGTGATTGGTACCGGCTCAGGGTTTTTTCGATTTCCGTCGTGGCTCGAATCCGCGCGTCGATCAACTGCCACATGAACTTGGCGCTTGCGCCGCCGATGATCGCCACGCTTGGTTTTCGGATTTTCTGTAGCGCCCGCTCGACTTCGGGACTGCCGGTCACGTCAATGATCAGGTCCACTTCTTTCATGTTCAAAATTTCACGATAGTCCTGCGTCACCGGAACGCCCAACCGCCGGGCAAGCCTGGTCCCGAGTGTGCTCGGTTTGGTCTCGCTTAATCCGACGATGCGGGCCAGCGGGTCCTGCGCAAAAATCTCCAACAGGGCGCGCCCGCCACGTCCCCCGCCAAGGATCGCCACACGGGTAGCCGGCGCCGTTCGCCGACGAACAGGTTGGGACGATGGCTTGGGTTTTTGTTGCGGAACGGAAGCCGAAACCCGGCGGGTTCCGGCTTTTTGAATGGAACGGCTAGCGGAAGGCATACGTGCCTCTACCCCACCCCCGCTTTCGCAGGGGCATGCCCTGAGCGAAGCGAAGGGTCATGGCACATCAGGCGGTTCCCCGGTCCTGCGCAAGAGACTTGATCGTTTCCATGAATTGATCAATGTCCTTGAACTCGCGATACACGGAAGCGAACCGCACGTAAGCGACCTGGTCCAACCCATGGAGTTCGCGCATGACTTCCTCGCCGATCACCATGGCCTGGACTTCCGATTCGCCCGAATCCTGCAGGCGTTTTTCAATCCGGACCACCGCAGCTTCCAGCATGTCACTGCTGATCGGCCGCTTTTCGCATGCCTTTTTCAGACCGGTCATGACTTTGGTGCGATCGAACGTTTCTCGCCGGTTGTCTTTTTTGACGATCGTGGGAAGATTTTCTTCGATCCGTTCATACGTCGTGAAGCGACGATGACATCCGAAACATTCCCGGCGACGCCGGATCACCTCGCCTTCTCGGGCCGTGCGGGAATCAATCACCTTGTCGTCGAGTCGATTACAGAACGGACATTTCATGACGGGTTGGGTTCAAATGGGACGCCTCACACCAATCTGCCATTCAAGGCAACGGGTTACGAAAAGACCGGGAAGCGAGCGCACAGGGCTTTGACTTCCTTGCGAATCCGGCCCTGGATTCGTTTCTTCTTGGGATATTGCAATACCTCGTCCATCCACGCCACGATTTGCGACATCTCGGTCACACCCATCCCTCGAGTCGACACGATGGGCGTTCCGATTCGAATACCGCTCGCCACCGCCGGCGGTCTTTCATCATACGGCACGGCGTTTTTATTGACGATGATCCCCGAGGCGTCGAGTGCTTCCTCGGCTTCTTTCCCCGTCACCCCTTTGGAATTGAGGTTCAGCAGGAACAGGTGCGTATCCGTCCCACCGGACACGACGTGATAGCCCCGTGCGGCTAACTCATCCGCCAAGGCCTTGGCATTGTCCAGGATACGTTGCTGATAGGCGGTAAAACTCGGAGCCAGGGCTTCCTTGAATGCCACGGCTTTGGCGGCGATCACGTGCATGAGTGGGCCGCCTTGCAGGCCCGGGAAGACGATCTTATCAACGGCTTTGGCATGTTCTTCTTTACACATCACCATGCCGGCACGGGGCCCGCGCAGGGTTTTGTGCGTGGTGGTCGTGACAAAATCGGCATAGGGCACCGGACTGGGGTGCAGCCCCGTCGCCACCAGGCCGGAAATATGCGCGATATCGACCAGCAGATACGCGCCCACGGATTTCGCAATTTCCTGAAACCGCGGGAAGTCGATGATTTTCGAATAGGCGCTCGCCCCGACGACAATCATGCGCGGGCGAACTTCTTCGGCCTTTTGCTGGACCCCGTCGTAATCGATCAACTCGGTTTCGCGATCGACCCCGTAGGAGAAGGCCTGGAACAGTTTCCCTGAGAAATTGACTTTACTGCCGTGGGTCAAATGGCCGCCCTGTGAGAGGGCCATGCCCAGGACGGTGTCGCCGGGTTTCAGGACTGAAAGGTAGGCCGCCATGTTGGCGGTGGAACCTGAATGCGGCTGGACGTTGGCGTGCTCGCACCCGAACAACTGCTTGGCCCGGGCAATGGCCAACTCTTCGACTTCATCCACAAACTGGCAGCCGCCGTAATAGCGGCGTCGCGGATAGCCTTCCGCGTACTTGTTGGTCATCAGCGACCCCTGCGCGGCCAGGACCGCAGGGCTCGCATAATTTTCCGAAGCAATCAACACCAGCTTGTCGCGCTGTCGCTTTTCTTCGGCGCGAAAAGCCGCGTAGACCTCGGGATCTTCTTGTCGAACGGCTTTCAGGGTCCCGACAATGTAGCCCATTAGCCTGCCCTGAGCCTGTCCTGAGCGTCGTCGAAGGACGAAGCCGAAGGGTCCTGCGACTCAGGCGCTTCCGCCGGAGTAACGGCGGCGGTCGCATCCGCGGCCTCATCGATTAGGGTTTCGGCCTGGTTCTCAGCCTGATCCTCTCCACCCTGTTTCACAAGACTCACGGACACATTCGCGATGATGTCCCGATGCAACTTGATGTCGACGGTAAACGTGCCCAACTCTTTCAGGGGATTTGCCAATTGAATCTTTCGACGATCCACGTCGAAGCCTTCGGCAGACAACCCGGCTTCCAGGTCCTTCGTGGTGATGGACCCGAACAGCTTGTCATCCTTGCCGGTCTGGACCGGAAACGTCAGCGAGACCCCAGACAGTTTCGTCGCAAATTCCTGGATGTCGTGTTCGACTTTCTTGACCTTATGGGCCGTCACTCGCTTGGCATGTTCCAGGGCCTTCACGTTACGGGTGTTGGCCTCCAAGGCTTTTTGACGCGGGAGCAAGTAGTTCCGTGCATAGCCGTCGGCCACGTCGAGTACGTCTCCCACGTACCCCAAACTGTCGATATTTTCTTGAAGAATCACCTTCATCGTCACTCTGCCTCCCTTTCGCTGTCGAAAGGGTTGCATCATAAGGTCCGTATGGGGGAAATGTCAATTTGAAGCCGGTGCAACTCATGTAACTAACCTGTACTGACGCGAGATGCGGCCCTGCATAACACACGAGAGGTCGCGGGCGCATGGCCTTTGCGTTTTTCCTTGTCATCCTCGACTCCCCCTCCTGTCATCCTCGACATTTTTAATCGAGGATCCAGAGTCTTTACTTTGTCCTCCGTTCGTGAAGACAAAAGACACTGGATTCAGAAGCACACTGGATCCCCGATTAAGACTGTCGGGGACAAGCGTCGCGAATGACGAAAAAGGCCATTTTCATAGCAATGACACAGAAGGGCTCCATCACGCTGGACACGTTCTGCAAGCGTCCTCTACAATGCCTGCATGCGGCATCATTGCACCAGGTTTGCTCCCGCGAAAGCGGCGGGTATGTGGGGCCTGAGCGTGGGATTCCTGGCTTTGACCATCCTCATGTCTCATGCATTTGTCGCGCAACGCGCCGCGAACGTCGCCTTGGCGCAGGCCACTGACCCGGACGTCCTCGACCTGACGTCGTTAAACATCCGGCTGAGTCAAAGGGCGATTCATCCGCCGAAGCATCTGGTCAAAACCGTTGTAGAATTGCCGCACGTTCAAGCAGCCCGCGCCAGGATCGCACCGTCGCCGAAATCCGCTGTATTGGAAGATGACCATCACAACCGTGCGCTCATCCTGTCGGTACTGGATGATGACCGCCTGCAAGCCCACGTGCTCGACGACCTCGATTTCGCGCAACATGTTCCGTTTGTCACGGCCTGCGCCGAGAATCGAGGGTGCGCCTTTGATCGACGCCCAATCACGGGCGGACTGGGCTGCGTCGCCATTTGTGTTCAGCAGTCGCTCGATCCCAGCCGCAAACCATGAAGCTGCCTGACCTCCTCAACGCATTTGCCACCCGGTTGGCGGACCACAAAGACGCCGCGGGAGCATCCGACGCGTTGATCGAATCCCGCGCGACCCAGGATCTCGGGACAGCCGGTACCCTGCACCTGTATGCCATGGAGGTCCCCGCGGGCACGACGTTTCTGGAAGACGTCCCCGTCACCATCGTGCCGCCCGGAGACTTGGAGCCAACCGGCGGCTTCCTGCTACGGCAACAGGGCGACACTGCCCTGGTCCAGACCCAGGAGACATTGGGGCAATCCATACTCGACAATACGCTCGTGCCGGATACCACGGAATTCTTTCGCCTGGCCTCCGAGCGACTGGCCGACATGGCGGCGCACCCCGAATCCTACGCCCTGGGACCCGCCGAGCGGCTGGCGCCTTGGCTGGACCCGGAACACAGCGAAGCCAATACCTCGGCGAGAACCGGGGCATCGGCGGCCGTCCTGACCACCGTCTGGCATGATGATCAGGCCGCGCGTTGGACCAAACTCGGCACGCTGGCGGTGAACCTGATGCGACACAATAAACGTGTGCTGCTGGTGGCGCCTACACACGACGCCGTGGATCGCTTGCTCGGCTTCCTGGCCAAAACCCTGCGGAACGCCGCCCTGCCTTTTGCCAGTCTGTTGAGCCGCTACGAAATTGCGGCGCTCCAGCAAGCCGAAGGCATTCCACTCGGCCAATTGGGATTCGAAGTGCAAATGCATAAATTTTTCGCCAAATCCCGGTCGCACAAGGATACTCTTCGTCAGAAATATGAGCGCTTTCGCGAACTCATCCCGGTCCTGGCCTACAAAGGGCAGAAACAACGGGATATGAATGAAGTCAAATTACTGGAATGGCGGCTCATGGCCCAAGTGAGTGAGTTCCAGCGGAAAATCAAGGAGATCGACCACCTGCTCGCCAAGTACGAAAACCTGCCCATCTGGAAACGGCTCGGCATGCAGACCATGGGCAAGAACGTGGACACTCTGGGCGAATATCGGAAACTCTATACCGGCAACATCGCGGCACTGATGAAGGAGGTGGGGATCGCACAGGGCCGGATCCGCGAATTGTCTCCCGAGGCCGCGATGCCGAAAGAGATGCAGCCGGAATACGAAGCGTTGAAAGACGACATTTCCAAGTTGGGGGGTACACAGAAAGTTCGTGAACTGCTGGCCGCCAGCGAGGCCACCAACCGGCAGGCTTTCATGCAGAACAAACGGTTGGTCGTCTCGACCCCGGGGAGAATCGTGACCGATCCCTTGTTCAAACGCATGCGCTTCGACGTGTTGATCGCAGAAAATGCCCCGCAGATTCCGGCCCCGTTTTTACTCGGCGTCGCCGGACTCATTCGAGAACAGATCATCATCGCCGGCGACACCGGGGACCTTGAGGGCCCGCGGCGCCTCTGGCGTCAACAGCACCCGGAAATTCCCGAACCGTCTCGTACCGCTTCGGCACCCTGAGCCTTGACGCCCATCCGGGCAAAAGCCGATAATTGCGCGTCTTTCTCTTCGCCTGCCCTGAGCATAGCGAAGGGTTCAGGACAGGCTTCATGCCGAAGTGGCGAAACTGGCAGACGCACTAGATTCAGGGTCTAGCGCCCCATGGGGGTGTGCGGGTTCAAATCCCGCCTTCGGCACCAACCTCCCTTTTCCTACGTAGTCCATATTGTTCCTCTAAAATCCGTAAAAATATTGTAATTACTGGCTATTTCTATTTCTTGATAGTCTTGACTGGGCCGAAGCAATCCTCTATAATTTCATTATTTATGTGGGATAAACTGTGGGATAGGCTTGTATTCTTTTGAACTGTCAAACACACACCTCACGCGGGACGCCGTGCCACCGAGAGGGAATGACGACACCACGACCCAACAAAAAATCCGACCATGACTATTCAAAACGTCATCACAAAAGCTGAACTCGTCAAAAAATCAGGGGAAGGGGCAAAAAAAATCAAATTGGCCCATCAATCGGGTTGGCTTGATGAGTCTTTGATCGGCCGGATCGCGAAAGAAGACGAAGCATGAAGGGTCCACTCACCTATGTCAAAATCAAATCGTTGACGAAGCCGGGTTCCTATGGCGACGGCGGGACCCTGTACTTGCGGATTGCCCCAGGCGGATCGAAGCAGTGGGTCCAGCGGCTCGTTATCAGAGGCCGTCGGCATGAGCTCGGTCTGGGAGGCTGGCCACTCGTGTCCCTACAAGAAGCAAGGGAGGCGGCATTTGAGAATCGGAAGCAGGCCCGGCGGGGCGAAGACCTCTTGGCAGCCAAACACCGTGAAGCGGCCCCGACGTTTGAGGAAGCATTAGAAAAAGTAATTCGGCTTCATCAACCGACTTGGAAAGATGGTGGGCGGACGGCCAACTCATGGCGGGCCTGCCTCAGGCAATATGCTATGCCGAAAATTGGCCGCAAGCGGGTGCCTGATATTACGGCAGCGGATGTCCTCGACATTGTTGGAAGTATTTGGACTGCCCGACACGAAACGGCCAAAAAGGTCAAGCGACGTCTGGGGGCGGTGTTAGCGTGGGCCGTGACGCAAGGGTATCGTGCTGACAATCCCGTGCAGGCGATCACGTTAGCACTCCCCAAAGCCGACAACCTCAAAGGCCACTTCAAGGCCATTCCTCATGAAGAAGTCCGGACGGCAATTGAAACGGTCCGAGCGAGCCAGGCGCATCCGTCGACCATTCGGTGTTTTGAATTTTTGATTTTGACGGCCACTCGAAGCGGTGAAGCCCGTTTAATGTCGTGGAATGAAGTCGACCTAAAAAAACGGACGTGGATCATTCCGGCCACCCGAACGAAAACGGGAAAAGAGCATCGGGTGCCATTGTCATCACGGGCCTGTGAGATCTTGAGAGAGTCCGAGACCAATAGCGAGTCGGCCTTGGTGTTCCCAAGTGCACGTGGCAAGGCCCTGTCCGACGCGACGATTTCCAAGCTGGTCCGAGAGAACGGGATCAATGGCGTGCCCCATGCCATTGCTCGGGCATGTTTTCGGTCGTGGTGTGCGGATGTGAACGTGTCACGCGAAGTGGCCGAAGCCTGTCTCGCCCATGTCGTCAAAGGAGTTGAAGGGGCCTATCAACGCTCCGATTTGTTCGAGCGACGGCGATCGGTGATGCAAAAGTGGTCCGACTACGTCACAGGTGCCCCAAGTGC
>JAJDZI010000053.1 GCA_022824735.1 Nitrospirales bacterium | reverse complement strand
AGGAACCTCTGATTTACTGCACTATCGGGCGCAGGGCTGCGTTGTGTCCTCGCTCAACCCTCACCTATCTCGTTTGATAAGCCTCGGGTTTCGCTGCGGGACGCCTTGCCCTGCATCCCGCTATCACAGTAACTCAGAGGTTCCTGGAAACACTCACGCCATGAGCGGGGTGCGGCGTGATCTGCGTTACAGGCCCCAGCCGCCGCTGACGTGAATGTTTGTGCCCGTCACGTACTGAGCCTCATCGGATAACAGGTACGTCACCACTGAGACTACGTCGTTCACTTCGCCGATGACCCCGGCCGGAATTTTTTTCGCCATCCCATCGAGTTCTCCCGGCGGGGCGCTTCCCGAATCAATAAAGCCCGGTGAAATCGCATTGACCGTAATGCCGTGCGGAGCCAATAGTTTCGCCAGGGTTCGCGTCAGGATCAGAATGCCCGCCTTGGCGATATAATGCGCCGTGACCATAGGCTGAGCTTCCATCTTGTCCGCGTTGGCCATGCCGAACGAGATGATGCGACCGTACCGTCGCGCTTTCATACCGGGCGCGACCGCCTGGGCCAAATAAAAAATCGGGTGCAGGTTATTGGTAAACATGTCCGACCACCCTTCCGGTGTTTCGTCGAACAGGTTGACCCGATGATACGGTCCTGCCCCGTTCACCAGGACGTCGATCTTCCCCCAACGCTCTTCAACCTGCCGGACCAAATCACGGCAGGCCGCGGGATCAGACACGTCGCAACGAACGGCAAACCCGTGACCGCCTCGCTCGACGATAGCCTGGGTGGTCGCGGCGGCATCCTGTTCGCTGGTTCGATAGCAAATGGCAACGGACCACCCCCGTGTTGCCAGTTCGAGGGCAATGCCTTGCCCGATACCGCGCGCGCCACCGGTGATCAGAGCAACTTTCGGTTCCATGGCTGTGCTTCCTTCTGTCGCTGTTGTCACCCTCTCCCTCCGGGAGAGGGCTGGGGTGAGGGAAAAGTCACTTCCCAACCGTCAGGCACGGCCTGATCTTCTCCAACGTTTTCTCTCCGATGCCCGGAATCTTCAGCAGGTCATCAATGGATTGGTAAGGCTTGCCGGCGAAGATTGTGGCTGCTTTGACCTTGCCAATGCCGGGGAGTTGTCGGAGTTGCCCGGTCGACGCGGCGTTCAGGTCGATGGGCTCGTCACAGGAAGTTCGTTTTGGGTTCAACTTATCCCTGAATGTCTTCTTTTCTTGGTCTTTTTCCCGCTGGCGTTTGTGCATGTCGGCAAGAAGACGCGGGTCGGTTTCTTCCCATATTCCGGCATGGTTCAACATGGCCATCGAGCGCATGTCCTGGAGTTCTTCGAGCACGGTCTCGCTGGGTGTGTCGTGAGGGTCCGGACGGGTTCTGCCTTTTATTCTGGCCAAGCCTTGCTCAACGAGGAGATGCCCGAGGTCACGCCCGTCGCGGGTTTCAATAAAAGCGTAATAGCGGCCCATGGTGGAACGTCCCAGTGCAAAGGTGTAAGCGGTATGAACAGTGAAAGGCTGTGAGAGAACCCGTTTGACATATTCGGAGGCTTGTTTGCCGAAGCGCACGACGGCCACGGGGTCTGCGAGGCCGAAATGATATTGTTGTTTGCGGATGCGTTCCAATTCGGCATCCGTGCCCGCGGTGGTCTCCGGGCAATCCACGTAGTAGAGCCGCAGGTGCAGTTCCTTGCCGTTAGCCTGAACCTTGAAACTATCGCCGTCGTTCGAGTCGTCTTCGATCAGTGTGACGTTCTCGATCGTCTCAAGCTCGGCCGCCGGAAGGGCCGTTGCCAGACAGCATGAGAGGAACAGGACGGAAAACAAGCAGCGCTTCATCACTTCACTCCTTGCTGCGGATCTTTCTGCTTACCCGTGCAATGCGCGAACGGCGTGCTCTGGGTCGGCGTCCAGGATCTTCAATAAGGTCTTCGCGGGGCCGGTTGGGTTTCGGCGTCCCTGCTCCCAGTTTTCCAGTGTCCGCTTGCTGACACCGATCAGCATGGCAAAACGGTTCTGGCTGAGGCCAACCTTTTCACGGATCAATTTGACTTCCGGGTCTGGGAACTTCGTGACTCTGGCAGTGCCTTTCTTCCCTTGGACAATGTCGTCCATTTCCTGCACGCTGGCCAGCAACTCGTTGAACAGTTCATTTCCCATTGATACGAAAATAGCCTCCCTCCGTCATTCCTGCGAAAGCAGGAATCCAGGGTCTTTTATCTTCACGGACGAAGAATAAAACAACAACCCTGGGTTCCCGGTTAAAGATGTCGGGAATGACGGAAAAATCAGGGATGACAGAATGGTGCAGGCCGCCAGCCTGTCCTGAGTGCAATCGAAAGGCCTGCACGAGGGACTCCTGTAATTATACGCCAATGGCGTATCTTGTCAAATTCGATCTGCTTGGAGCATAGCGGGGTCAGATTTTTTGGCTGAGGGAATCGGCGCGGATGCCCAGTGTTTGTAATCGGGCAAAGAGGTTGTGGCCGCCGCCCGTAAGGGAGACCGGGGTGCCGGCGAATTCGCGGCGGTGCGGATAGTCTCTCCGGAGTTGATCGAAGGTCTTGGGACGGAGTGGCTTGGGAGCGGCGAGTATGTCACGCATGCGTGCGTGGTCTGCGGGCAGGTCGTACAGGGTCGTGAGAATGTCATGGGCCAGGGTCTGGAAATCCGTG
>JAJDZI010000011.1 GCA_022824735.1 Nitrospirales bacterium | reverse complement strand
GGAGAATCCTCCATCGCTTCCTTCAATCGTGCCTCAATATGACGGGTATACACGGTTTCTTTCATATATGATCAATTGCAAGTTTTAGTAATGATTAATTGTAAGTTTCATATATGACCAATTGCAAGTTTTAGGCATGACTGATTGTAAATTTTTGCGGCGGTTGATACCCAGTTTGTTCATAACCGATTGCAAGGTTGTGATAGTCAGAGTTTAGTGGCTGGATGCTGTCGCCGAAATGCGCGGAGCGTCAGATGCCACGGTCGTTTGGATTTTACGCGGCGGTTGCGCGTGAATGTCGCGCTAGGATATCCGGGATGTCACCGGGCGTCGTGGACACGGCCCAGGACCAGCGACCGAAGCCGCCATGCGCGTTGACGGCGTTGACCCATTCTTCGAGAAACCGGCGTTTGGTTTGGTCTTGCTCGCTGTCCTGACCCTTGGTTTCCAATACCAACATATCACCTGAACTGAGCCTGATGATAAAGTCGGGCCGGTATTTCCGAACGACGCCACGATGGACGTAGAGTACCTCGAAGCCGAGGTGATCGTTTTTCACCCAGGCCCCTACTGCGGGGTTGTGATCAAGCTCGAAGGATTCGGACGCTTCCCACGCGCTGTCAAAGACGCAGAAATTGATGTGACTCTTGACGGTGGGCTCGCAAGGTTTACCGGTATACCACGTCCCCATGTCGCCCGTTGAGCGGATGGGATGGTCACGATCAAACACCGGCTCCAGCTTCTCGGTGTTCTCGAAGCGGATTGCCTCCCAGATGTGCTGGACTACCTTGGTCATGTTGAGTGTAATGATGAGACGGCGCTTGAGATCGTCGTGAACGAATAAGGCGGGAGTGATGTTGATTCGATCCGAACGAATGAACTGCTCGATCAGCCGCACCAACTGGGCCAGCAGGGAGGCCTTACCACCCTGCCAGTTCGTCTGCATTTGGTCGTAAACGTCCCGAGTGGTTTCAAAGATGATCCGCTGAGTTCTGAATTCCTTTGCCAGTTTCTCCAGATGAATAGCCTCAATTTTTGTGGCATCCGGTTTGCCCTCGACAATCGGAGCGAGTTCTGCCAATTTTGGCGTCCGGCTCGCGTCGAGTTCCAGGGGCGTCACCTTTTGCAAGTCTAGGGAAAGGTGTGGGTGGTAGACGTGGTCGATACGGATCACGTTCGGCCAGGAAATTTCAAACGCCGCTTTGTCCGCTACCGGCTCGATAGCCGTTTTCGGTTTCGGTGGTTCCGGGATGACGCCTTCTGCAGACTCATGCGGCAGGAAAGTGAACGGCACGCCGAAAATGTTGACGTGCTCCGGTTTGAACAGGCCGGTGTCAGGGTCGGCCTCGTAGGCGGTCCGGCGCAAGCCGCGTCCGACGACCTGCTCGCAGAGCAACTGGCTGGTAAAGGCTCGCAAACCCATGATGTGGGTCACGGTCTTCGCGTCCCAACCCTCGGACAGCATCCCCACGGAAATCACCTTCTGTATCTGTTCGCCGGATTTCCCAACCTGACCCACGGTATCCACCTGCAAGCGCAGTCGCTCGGCTTGCTGTTTCTTGGTCAAGTTGGGTTTCTTGTCGTCCTCCGCGTCTTCGTCACTTTCGTCGACGGCGACCTCTGCAATCGGTTCCTCGGCGGCTTCGGCTTGCCCAAGCACCTTGGAGTCGATGTGCAAGGTGCGTTCCGGGTCGCAAAGCTCGTCGATGTGGACCTTGTGGTGATCGAGTGCATACTTGATCCGAGCCGCCGTCTCGGTGCGGTTGGCGACCGTAATCATGACTGGCGGGGTCTTGAATCCGGCATTGTCCCAATCCCTGGCGATTTCGCGCCAGTCGTAACCAAGCAGGTAATAGCCGTTCATGACCAAGTCCGGCAGCGGCTCCTCGGGCTTAGCCCGCCGGTTCAAGTCATCCTTAACCTCCGAGTCGTTGTAGATATGGTACAGACGGGATTTGTAGGTCCTGGCATCGGGCACCGCGTCGTCGCGAATCACGACACGCGGGGTCTTGACCAATCCGGACTCGATAGCATCGTTCAAGCCGAAGTCACTCACGATCCAGTCGAACAATGCCTCCTCGGAACTCCGTTTGCCTGATGGTGCAAAGGGCGTGGCGGAGAAGTCGTAGCAGGTGAGAATGCCGCGCGCCTTGTTGATCCGGTCGAGGCCACCCACCCACTTGGTGGCTTCCTCGATGTCCTCCTTGGCAATGCCTTTGACCTTGGATTCGGCGGGAACCCGCCAAGCGTGATGCGCCTCGTCGTTGATCACCAGGACGTTGCGGGCACTCGCCAAGTCGCCCAGCACTTCGCGGACGTAGGCTTCATCGCTTTTGGCTCCGCGCTTATCCACGCTACGCTTTTTGTCGATCTTCTCCTCGGTTTCCCAGTTGAGCGCGTGCCAGTTGCGGACGATAGCCTTGCCTTGGCGCAGTTTGTCCAGCAGGGACGACGGCACAATGGAGAACTTCTCATAATAGTTTCCCGGGTCGGACGGTTCGAGCACTGCAAGACGGCTTTTAACTGTCAAGCCGGGGGCGATGATCAGAACGTTCTTGGCAAATCGTACATCCTGGGGATAAGTCACCTTGTTCAGGATATGCCAAGCGATTACCATGGCCATGACGACGGTCTTGCCCGAACCGGTCGCCATCTTTGCGCACAACCGCTGGAACGGTCCACCGTCAGACTGAGGCTCCACGCCGACTTTATCGGCGGCAGGCGCTTCCGCGAGCCAGATCAGCGTCTCGGCAGCTTCAAGCTGACAAAAGAAAAACCGCCGGTTATCGAATTCTTCAGGGTTTGTCCAATGTTCCAGCAGTCGCTTCGTGACGCCCGTGACGCCCGGATACCCGGCTTCGCGCCACGCCCGCACCCGAGGCCGGATCAAATTGACGAGGGGAATTTCAACGAAATGGCCTGGGTCATCGAACGACCGGGAGCCTTCCGAGGCAATGACGTATCCGGCCGGCCGTCGGCCGTCCACGAGAGAGAAAGTGCGTCGCTCACGGTCATAGCTCCGATACTTCGATGGCTCCTCGTAGGGTGAATTGATGATCAGGCGGTCAATGCTTGCCCGTTCCATTACCCCACCGCCGGTATGAACAACAATGGTTCAACAAGGGAAGTCAATGGAAGAATATGCATCTTGCGCCGTTTATTGGGTACATCAAGAATCACAGACCAAATCAGCAAAGGCCACTCTCGGCCCCAAAAATTTCTTAATGTTGATCTCCTTGTACGATTCCTCGCCGATCTTTCCAGAAGGTGTCTTTTTGACAGGCTGTTTATCAAATCGCTTGTTTATTTTGTCAGCGATAAGAATGTAACTCATACTCGGCATCGGAATCTTTTCTCTGCTTTCAATTCTGCAAACAGCGAGCAGATACTCTAGTAGTGGACGTGACCTGCGCAACTGTTCTTTAGGGTGATCTTCCCCAGCTAGGGTCCTTTTCAATTCGATAAAAATTGCGCAATGTGTTTCTGCAATTTGGGCGATCAACAAGTAATCGCAGATTTTTGTCCAATCTCCCCCTTTCAGAACTGACAAATGGCCAAACTTCTTGGACATGCGAATCGTGGTAACAGGGGCAGGTATTCCCGAGAGTACCACTTTCATATCTGGCTGGTGTTTGTTTTTCTCCTGAAGAGTGATCTCGTTGCTGGTATTTGGTGCTATTCCCAAAACCTTTTCTTCCAATACGTTCTCAATCTGGGCATTCAGAGTCGGTTTACCTTTCTGCATCATGACTCAGTATCTCTCAGTCGAGATGCAAGTTCGTTAGAGGCACGATTGATTGTGTCGATCGTTGCGTCGAAAATCGGCATTTCTACGCCAAACTTATCTACTGCACATTTGGTCAGATGATTCTCTTCCGCGACATAGGCTCGAATCGAATCTGGTTCAAGGAAATCGTCTTCCTTGTACCCGAGTTTCCTCACCACTCTGTCTTTATCCTCGAAGGAATTGCTTAGCATGATGAGATTGTTGATTTCCTTCACGAGATAGTCACTATGAGTCGTAATCAGAACTTTCAAGCCAGTCCGTACTAATCGAGCCAACAGTCGAGCCAACAGGATCTGGTTGGTTGTATCGAGATGACTCTCCGGCTCATCGATAATGAGGAGGTGATTTTTCTCAGCGACGTGACGTAAGAAGAAATACAAGTCGGACAACCCACGCGCCGAAGAGGAAGCAAGATGGAGCGGTATACTGAAGCTGTTTTCTTTATTGCGCGTTATGGATTTGAACTTGATATCGTCACCTGATCGTTTATAGTAACCCCTTATCATATCCTTTATTTCGTCAAACAACTTGTGTTCATGAAGCTCGCTTATCTGCTTTTGGAAATCAGATAAATTTCTGGTGTAATCAATGTTGTCTTTGATGGGAAGAGCATACCGGCTGGTGGTTTTGTCGATCAGGAAAAATGGGGAAAAGCGCTCTCTGTTTTTTTCAGCTCCCACCTTCTGCAGCAAATCCACCAATTGATTCTTGGTAAAGTCGAGTTCTTTGTAGAAGAGCGAGATGCCAAATCGTTCAGCAGACAGAACGAATGGAGCCCAAAAAAGCTCTGGAAAGAGAAAGCGAAGATAGAGGCGTGGAATAAAGAATAATGCCTCCTCGTCGAAGGATGTGCGGCGTTGCTTTTCAGTGCGGTCTCTGGTTAGCACAATTTTTTCGCCGTTGTATCGTATGGAAAACACGTCTCCCGATGGCAATTTTTCTTCAAGAGAATGATTTTTGGGAAACTCACTAATCAACTCAACGTTAAGCGAGGCTCTTTTGAAATCATCTGGTGAAGAACTGAACACACTATAGAGAGCTGTTTTTGAAAAACTTTGGGCCAAACTTTTAATCACTTTCTTTCGTTCTTGATCAAGATGCTCCCGATCTATGGTCCACGTGGCTTGGCCCTCTTTCGTTGCTCTCCGGGCCAACATCCCTATTCTTTGGGGTAGGTTGGGCCATTTATCGTGCAGCGACTTCCCTTCCTTTGCGCTTTCCATGTCCTCAAGGTACTCGTCCTCGCTGGAGTAATGCTCTTGATCGGGATACTCATCATCAGAATCGGCCTCATTTGTGTCGTCATTCTGCACGATCTCATCGTTACCTATAAAAAAATGTCTAGCATTTGGCCACGAGTACCACATTTTTAAGAAGCCGTACAGCGTATACACCAGATACGTCTTGCCCGTATTATTACGGCCGGCAATGATCGTGAGATCACCCAACTCCAATTCAGCCTGCTTAACGGGACCAATGTCTGTGAATCGAAATTTTACTGATGGAGACTGTTGATTGTTCGCGTGCTGCATGGTGCGTTCCTTTGTCTGGTGAACATCAGATAGATTTGGCGATTTTATCATCTTCAGTCTCTTGATGCCCCGGTCGTCGATGATTTTGACCATAATGCGTTTGTACTCATCGACTTCAAAGGGCGGGAAGGGGCCGCATAGATCGTCTCGGTGGATTGGAGGATAGCCTTGCGGCGGATGTAATTCTGGCTCTGTTCGACGCCCCGCCAACTGACAAGATCAACTTTGCGTCCGAATATTGTCGTCAACTCTTCTTCCATACGGTCCAGATCGAACAGAGTATGTCGGGCTTCTTCCTCAAAACGTGCCAAAACGTCCACGTCGCTTTCGGGACCGAAATCGTCCCTCAGCACGGAACCGAACAAAGCCAGTTCCGTCACCTGCCACCGTTTGGAAAAGGTGGTGATTTCGTCTTGCAGTATTTGGATATGCGCGTTCACGTCTACAATGCCCGGTTCGCGTCGACGTCGTATCCGGCGCTCTTCAACTCCTTGATAAGCTTCTTCTCCCAGCCGCCAAAATCGTCTAATGGGATATAGAGGACTCCATCGTAGTCCGAAGGCTTTTCCACGTCACCCTTTACCAGAGCGCAGACTCGTTCACGGCCGAGCTTCCCGATGAAGTATCCGAACTCGAAAATCACATTCTGTCTGGCACGAGACTTGAGATTGGGTTTCTCGTTCTTGAGCGATCCAACATCATCCGGTGTCAACAGGGCCACGGCGAACCCTACGTGCGCATGACTCTCGAACTTCTCGATGATTGTGTGGCCGAGGTTCGCCTGCTCGTGCAATATCACCGGTTCAAGACCCAACTTTGAAAGGAATCTCGTGACAGTTTCCTTGGCACCATCATCTCTGCCGTGAATGACAAAGACTTTATTTGAACTTGGTTGGTCATTCCTTGGGTCCCCCGAAAATTTCAGTGCTTGCTCACCATCTTGCCGTTTTCCCTTTCGAGATCTAGAAGACGTTACCTGATTATCTTCTTTCGAATACTCCTCGACTTCTTTAATCATCGATTCTAGGAATGCCGCCGCTAATTCTAATCCCTTAATGTGGGCTTCTTGGCACACAGAAGGGATCGATAACATGTCAAGGAAAACATCATCAGGAGTGTCCCATGTTCGTGTTGGATCATAATTGATATTGTCGAACCGATGAATCTGTTCTGAGTCGTTTCCAAAGGTATTGCTGATGGCGAGCCTTGCATCTATTTTCCAACCTTCAAACTGCGGTGAATCATACTGTAATTGTTTCAGTTCAGGTATCTCATTCAGCACTTTCCGTAGACGCTCTATGGCCTTGGATTTGAGTGGTCGCGTCATTATTCCACCTCGATGATCTTCAAACTCTCGATGCCTCGGTCGTCGATGATTTTGACGGCGATGCGATTATTCTCGCCTGCATTGAAGGGCAGGGAGACGGTGCCGCGATAGGCTTCGATTAGGTCCGTGTCGATTTCGGCTTTGAGGTTCTTGGCGAGTTTTGCCCAGCCGTCTTCGTCGCCGGCCATGGGGAAAAACACCTGACGGGGAAACAGGCTGCGCCCGTCGTAGTCGGGGTCCAGCATCCACATGGCAATCCTGTCCTTACCGCCGGATTCCACGTTGCCGGTCTTGGTGTTGTAGTAATCGAAACCGTGGATAGTGACTTGTGAATAGTGGATAGTGGAGAGCGGGCCGGTCAGCGACGGAGCGATTTGACTAGCCCGGTCAGTAATTTGCCGATTTCTTCGCAATCGGTTAACGCGCTGTTTGCACTCTTTCTTGGTAAAAGCTCCAAGTTCTCGCACAAAATCAGTAACGTCTCCAATTCTGCTAGGGAGCCCCGCGCCACGCCCAGGAAGTGCAGAAACTCTCTCGTTCCGTGCCGCGCTTGACCTTCTGCGATGTTGGCCGGTATCGACACTGCTGCTCGTGTCAGTTGCGATCGCATCCCATAGGTCTCTTCTTTCGGTAATTGCGATGAACAACGATAAATCGTCTCGGCCAAGGCTACGGATTTCTTCCAGACTATCAACTCCCGATAACTTTGCAATGACTTCATACGGCGCTACAGCCTCTTTCATACTATCCACTAACCACTCTTCCCTAACCACGACCACATCCGGCTGGCCGATCAGCCAGAAGCTTTCGTTGCTGGCGCGCTTCTTCTTGAGGTCGTTGGTCAGCAGGTCGGCGTTCATCTGAGCCTTCAACAGTGTGACGCCGGGCCAATTGGTCTCGTCGATATCTTTGGCCGCCTCGGGATCGAACTGAAACGACGCGAAAATAATGATCGTTGGCTTGGGAACGAGGGTCTGGGCTTCCTCAATGGCGAGTTCTATCTGCCGCTGTTCCATCGGCGCGTGATCCGGCCCGAACGAGATCACCACGCGCTCGGGGCTCCAGGCTGTTCCTCCGTCCCTAACGCGGTCCGCACCGGCGCCGTCCGGCCTGGTCTCTCCCTCGGCGTGTAGCCACCTCGTGCCGGGCAATGGCTCCAGCCGCGCGAATGAAATACGCTGCCCTGCCTTGCCCCGTATGCCCGTTCTGAACAACTCGTCGCGCCAATCAGCTTGCCGTAGCGTTTGTCCCATCCGCGCCACGGAATGATCTGCGGGCTGTTCTTCGGCCGCTTCGATTGCGTCCAGAGGCTTCACCGCCGGTGCGGGAACCGCTTCGACCGTAAACGGACCGGTGACGCGGGTTTTGCTTTTGTCCACTCGCGGCTGGTCATAGAGCATCGTCTCGTTTGACGGCTCGTCGTAGCCCAAGGTTTTCGCAGATACGGTGGCGACGCTTCGGTAGCAGAAACCGGCACCAACGCCTTCATCGGGATGAGCCAACTCGTAGTAGTCGAAGTTCACGGTCATGAGTCGCTGGCGGGCGATGGCAACCGCCACGCGCGAGGTGTCGCAGGTGATCCAGCGGCGACCCCATTGTTCGGCTATGCGGGCGGTGGTTCCAGAGCCGCAGGTGGGGTCAAACACCAGATCGCCCGGATCGGTGGTCATCAGCATACAGCGCTGAATTGCCTTCGTGGCGGTCTGGACAACGTAGCGTTTGTCGTCCGGCGACATCGACGCAGCCCAGATGTTGTTGATGCGCCGGCCGGGAACTTCGTCCTCGTATAGCTTCCACATCAGTGATGCTTGCCTTTCCAATGCCTCCAGCCGACCCAACACTGCGAGCCTGTCCATCCCTTCTTTTGAGATTCGCCATTGCTGGTCCGCGGGGCTGCGGAAGACACGACCGTCCCACTCATAGGGCTCAGAACGACCTGTTGTGGATAAGCCCCGTGATGAGAGCGGCATTCGCCTATAGACACGCGCATCCTTCGGCAAGTGCCTGTCCGGGTCGAAGCATTCTTCTGGTGTAGGCTTTCGGCATTGGCCATCGGACAACTCGACCATGGCGTGCCAACTGAAGAATTCAATCGTCTCTGCACGTGTGAGCGGTTCATACAACTGCCGGTACTTCGCATGTTTCCGGTCTTTGGTATACCACAGCAGATAATCGGCCACCTGCGGCAGGGTGTTGGCTGAACTGCCCCCGGTGGTGGCATAGGAGACGGTCGCCACACGATTCTCAGCGCCGAAGATCTCATCCATGACCATGCCGGCACGGTGCACGTTCTCATCTCCGATCTGCACAAAACAGCTTCCACTCTCATGCAGTAATTCCCGCGCTAATAGCAAGCGGTCACGCAGATAGGCGAGATAGGAGTGAATGCCGAGTTCCCAGGTGTCACGGAAAGCGCGGATCGTTTCCGGCTCCTGGGTCAGATCTTCGTCTTTGCCGTCTGTCACGTCCCGTTTGTTCACGAACGGCTGGAAGTTGGAGCCGTAGCGGATGCCGTAGGGTGGGTCGATGTAGACCATCTGAACCTGGCCGCCGAGCCCTTCCTTCTCCAACAGGCTGTTCATGACCAGCAGGCTGTCACCTGCGATCAAGCGGTTGGTCCAATTGTGCCGGTGTTTATAGAACTCGATGGCTTGGCGGATCGGCGGGTTTTCTTCTGGCGCGGCGAACAGCGACATCTGCGGTTTCGAGCCGTTGCGTTTCCGCACGGTTTCGACGATCGTGCGCGGATCGATGCGTTCGTGAACGTGGAGCGAGACGGTCGGCACTTCAAACGACGTGTGCTCAGCCTTGCCGGCCCATTGCAGTTGCGGATCAAGGTGAGGGTCGTAGGCGTAGGTCTTCTTGCTCGCATCCTTGTCCGTATCCGGCGTCACCAGACCGACCGGCGGGTTGTTTACACGCTCCTTATCGGTGTGCGCGTAAGTCTCGATGTCCCTTTTGGTGCTCTTCTTAGGACTTTTCTTGGGCTTCGCCATGGTTCATCCTCGGATATTGAGGATTCTACGAGACCAGGAATTTGCCGCTAGGCTATGAGAACGGTTGCTCTTCATTCTTGGTGTGAGGAGATGAGGGCCGATGGTCGTTTTTTCTGTCATCCCGTTCTAATGGGTATTTCTCTTCATGAGAACGGTGTATCCATCTTGCTCAAAATGGCAGTCATTAGTCAGGATTTCCGTGATTGATTCCGAATCCATGGCGTTCATGGAGATACAATCTTGTAAACTGTATTCTTTGTCATGTCGTTCCTCATAACGCCTAAGACCCCTTTGAAAGGAATCTCGGGATTGAGGAATAATCTTTACATTTGGATTGCCTAAAATCTCACGAACGACTTTTACAGCTGTTTCCCGTAACCGGGCACTTCTTGATAGAGCCGTCAAAAACTCAGTAAGTACCTCCTCGGTGGTCACAAGCCGCACATCGCCCAATTGTTCCCGCGCGTTTTTCGCCTCATCGTTCCATTGATCTTTTGGATTTGCAATTGCAATCCAATACACGGTGTCTACAAATACTTTCCTCATTTTTTATCCCCGCCGTACAGATAATGGTCCAATCTATCTGTAAGGTCGGGGGGGAGCCTATCCCACTCCTCACCTGGTACATCTTTGGCAATTTTGGCTATCTCATCCTCAATGCGTGGATTAGCTGGATCAAAAATTGGGTCTTCATCCCTGACAAGCTTGAGACTATCCACATTGATGATGCGCTTTAGCGTCCCTTGTGGAGTAAATTCACCATGTCCTCGTACTGCGAGGTGTACAAACTGGTGTTCCTTGAGTGCCGTCGTCACTTCTGATTCCTGCTCTTCCGTAAATGTAACGAAAGCATTCGTTCGTTCGTCGAGCCAGATCTGAAATTTTCTTTGCCTTACGTCTGCTTCAAGCACACGCCCTACTATATTCACCTCGTCTTCGTATGGCTGCTCGGCCAAATTTTTCAGACGCTGACGTTCAAGCTTTGCAACCTTCGCTGGATGATTCCCGTGAGGTGCGAATCCCAACACTTCGTCTTCGGAGAGACTTTCACCCAACCGAGCGTATTCGGGGAGAAGTTCTTTCGGACATTCCTGCGGTAGTTGTGTGTCATCGTCGACCGCTCTGAATACACGATAGATAACATCGACGGCTTCAGTTAGTTCACGGACAATTTCTGATTTCTGGTCCAAGTAGTCGAGTTGTATGGGCTCTTCAATAGCCACTTCGAGTGGAATGACAGCGCTGCCGTCCTCGATCGTGCGAAAACTCAAACGAGTTCGGTCATCAAAGTTTGACGGCAATCGTTCACGGACTGGATTTGTCTTCCGCCAAATGGCTTTGGCCGTCTCGGTAACCATCTTCTGGAAGTGTTCGAGTTCGCGCAGTGCGGTGAGATCAAGTGCGTGATCGCTGAAACGTTCGCCATGGAAGTGCAGCCTTACCACTTCTTTCCATTGCTTGGCCATCATGTCACCTTCACAACCTTGAGGTGTTGAAGCTCAGGGTCATCAATGCTTTTTACAGTTAGATACTTCAACTCGTCCAGGGGCGGGAACCCCTCGCGCCGGGTTTATTCGTCATCGTCGTCATCATCCTCATCCTCGGCTTCAAGCGCGGCTTGGCGCATTTGTTCTTCCATGGCGTTGTGAATCAGCATTCGGATGAACATCGAAATCACGGAGCCTTTTTCCAGCGTCCCGCCGGGTGGGACTGCGATCCTGCCTTCTTCGACCATTTTGTCCAACCATTTTTTCTGGTCGGGGGTCACGTGGAGCGGAATTTCAATGAGCGGAATCTTGCCAAACATATCCATGACACAACCCTCCTTGTTCAAAACCAACCATAGACGTCTGCGTTAACGGGATAATCCGAGCACGTCGGCCATGCCGTACAGGCCCGCGGGCTGATTGACGATCCATTCCGCGGCGCGCAGGGCGCCGTGCGCGAACGGGTCACGATTATGGGCGCGGTGTGTGATCTCGATGCGTTCTCCGGGACCGGCATAGAGTACGGTATGATCGCCCACGATATCCCCGGCTCTCACGGTCTGTATGCCGATTTCGTTCTTTGTGCGTTCCCCGATGAGGCCGTGACGTGCGTAGACCCCCGCTGCCTCCAAGTCCCAGTCTTTGGCCGCGGCCAGGACTTCGGCGAGTTTCAGTGCGGTGCCGCTCGGCGCGTCCTTCTTTTTGTTGTGATGAGCATCGATGATTTCGAGGTCGTAGTCATCGCCGAGCGCTTGAGCCACCTTTCCGATTATCTGGAGCAGCACCGTAATCCCGACGCTCATGTTGGGCGCCTGAGCGCAAGGGATCGACTGCGCCTGTTGGCGGAGTTGGTCCATGTCAGCGGGAGACAGCCCCGTGGTGCCGATGACCATGGCCCGTTTGTGCTGGACGGCTTGCGCCAAATGGTGCAGCGTGGCTTCCGGTGCGGTGAAGTCGATGACGACGTCGCTCGCGGCCAGGGCCTGCGCAAAATCGTCCGTCAACGCGACGCCGAGCGGTCCGCAGCCGGCCACGTCCCCGGCGTCTTTGCCGAGGGCCGGGTGTCCTTTTGCTTCCGTAGCGCCGGCCAGTTGCAGCCGGGAGGATTCATGGACCAGGGCAACCAGGCGTTTGCCCATGCGTCCGGCGGCGCCGGTGACCGTGACGTTGATCGGGGAATTCATAAGGCAATCGGGTGAGGCTCAAGGAGCCTGCATGCCTGGGTTGGATCTAGGCAACTACGAGATCCTTCGCAAGGCCCGTTCACTTCGCTCAGGGCAGGCTCAGGATGACAACTTTTGGGCAACAGGGAAGCCGTCATGGCGTCAGATCAACCCGGTCTCTTTCATGACCTGCCGGAGCCGTTCACGGTTGTCCGGCGACATCGGCGTGAGCGGGAGCCGGAGTTCGGGCTCGATTTTGTTCATCATGGCCAGGGCTTCTTTGACCGGAATGGGGTTGGTCTCATAGAACAGGGCGCTGAACAGCGACGCGAGTTTGAAATGAGAGGCGCGCGCGTCGGCCACGTTCCCGGCCAGGGCCGCGTTCACCAGCGTCGCCATGTCCTTCGGCGCCACGTTGGCGGTGACCGTAATCACGCCCTTGGCTCCCAGCGCCATCATCGGCAGGGTCAGGGAGTCGTCGCCGGAGAGCACGGTCAAATCGTTGCCGCATTGGTGAATGATGTCGGAAACCTGCCCCAGCGACCCGCTGCCTTCCTTGATCCCCACCACGTTATCGAGTTTGGCGATCCGCGCAATGGTCGCCGGGGTCATGTTCACGCCGGTGCGGCCCGGTATGTTGTAGAGGATCAAGGGCAGGTCCACGGCCTGGGCCACGGCCGCATAGTGTTGGTACAGGCCTTCCTGTGTCGGCTTGTTGTAATAGGGCGTGATGAGGAGGGCGCCGTCCGCGCCGGCCCGTTTGGCGTGGGCGGTAAAGGCGATCGCTTCGTCCGTGGCGTTCGAGCCGGTGCCGGCAATCACCGGAACCCGCCGGTTCACGACCTCCACGGTGAACACCACGACGCGCTCGTGTTCTTCGTGCGAGAGCGTGGCGGATTCCCCCGTGGTTCCGCAGGGCACGATGCCGTGCGTGCCGTTGGCGATCTGAAACTCGATCAACTCGCGATACGCGGTTTCGTCAAATGCGCCGTTCTTCAACGGGGTGACGATGGCGACTAGGGATCCTGAAAACATCGTGCGGCCTTTGGTTGCCAATAGGTCGGGCTGACCGTGCGGACGGCTTGCGTCCGCGCTTACGCCTTTGCCTCGAGAAACGCGGGGATCCGTTCCCCGCGCACGAGATCGTCGAACGTCTCGCGGTCCCGGATCACGAAGCTTTCCCCGCCCTTCACCAGGACTTCCGGCACACGGGGTCTCGAATTGTAATTGGACGCCATGGTAAACCCATAGGCTCCCGCAGACATCACCGCCAGGAGATCACCGGCCTTCACTTCGGGCATGGTCCGGCCTTGCGCGAGAAAATCCCCGGATTCGCACACGGGCCCCACCACGTCGAACACCGCGTCCGAGGCGTTCGGAACCTGACGAACCGGCAGGATGTCGTGGTGGGCTTGGTACAGGCTGGGCCGCAGCAGATCGTTCATCGCCGCGTCCACGATGGCGAAGTTCTTCGTGCCGGTCTCCTTGATGTAGAGGACGTGCGTCAACATCACGCCGGCATTTCCCGCAATCACGCGGCCGGGTTCCATGATGATCTCACACTGCGACGCTTTCAGGAGCGGCATGATGGCTTCGGCGTACTCCGTGGGAAGCGGCGGCGTTTCGTCCGAATACGTAATGCCGAGTCCCCCGCCAATGTTGAGATACCAGATCGGAATGCCCCGGCTTTTCAAGGTCTCGATCAGCCCCACCACCCGTTTCAGGGAATCGACGAAGGGACTGACCTGCGTCAGTTGAGAGCCGATGTGCGCGTGCACTCCGATGACCTCGACGTTGGAGAGCGCCGCCGCAGTCGTGAATTCCTCCAAGGCCCGGTCCGCACCGATCCCGAATTTACTCTTTTTCAACCCCGTCGTGATATAGGGATGAGTCTGGGGATCGATGTCCGGGTTGACCCGGAGCGCCACGCGCGCGCGCAGGCCTTTCCCCCTCGCCACGTCATTGATGGCCTGGAGTTCCGCGGGCGATTCCACGTTGAACAACAGGATGTCGGAGTCCAAGGCATAGCCGATTTCTTCCGGACTCTTGCCGACCCCTGCAAACACGATTTTGCTTGGGGGGATGCCGGCTTGCAGCGCACGAAACAATTCACCACCCGATACGATGTCGGCCCCGCTTCCCAGTGACGCCATAAGCCGGAGAATGGCCAAGTTGGAATTGGCCTTCATCGCGAACGCGATGAGATGAGGGATCGCCGCAAAGGCCTGGTCAAAGGCCTGGAAATGGCGGGTCAGCGTCGCGTGACTGTAGATATAGCAGGGCGTACCCTGTTCCTTCGCCAGGCGTTCGAGCGGGACGTCTTCACAGAAGAGCGCATCATTGTGATAGTGAAAATCATGCATCTTGCGGCAACTCGTCAAACAGTTCGGGGTCGAACAGCGTCAATCCTTCCAGGGCCGAATCAAACGCGTCCTTCAATTTCCGGTAGCGCAGCTTCGCGTAAGGCGCGACCGCCTTGAGCACGTCCTGATCCAGGAGCATCCGGATGGCCCCGGGAGTGGCCTGCCGGAGGTGCTCGAAGTTGACGACGATGTCCATCCTGGCTTGTTGCGCGGCATCCTTGATGCGGTTCAGAAGCTCCCGGGCGTTCAAATGATCCAGCGTGCCTTCCAGGTCGATGAACAGCGCCACAGGCGTATCGTGGCGCCGGCCCTTGATGTTCAGGAACAACTCCCCCTCACCCTTCCCTCTCCCACCGGGAGAGGGCCAGGAAGGTGGCACCTTGATCTTGTGCAGGGCGTTGGGAATGAGGTGTCCGGTATCCAGCGAGGGGAGTTTCGCCTGCAGGTTCTTGAGCACCGCCGCGATGGGAGAGAGCTTCCCCTGGGGGCAGGATCGCTTGACCAGCTTGCGAAATTCGTAATTCATTTCGATGCGGGGGATCAGGCGCTGGCTGGTATGCCGGAGTCGATTCCAAATGGAACTCAACGAATAGAACTCATGGTTGACCCAGAAGAAGCCTTCCTGCAGTTGTTCCGGCGTCATCCGTTTTGGGTGGAACACCACGTGCTTCCCGTCGTACTTCGCCCAGTCCCGGTCGAAGATCCGGCCTTCGCGGGTATACCGGTCATACAGGGCGGTGCCGGGGAGGGGCGTCAGGACGTTGAAATACGCCAGCTCCACGCGATTGCGGATGAGAAAGTTCAGCGTGGATTCGAACACGGATTCATCGTCGTTATCGAACCCGAACACCATGCCCGGGTTCACCATAATGCCGTGGTCGTGAAACATCTTGATCTGGTCTTCGAATTTTCTGACCTGGTTGAAGCCTTTGTTGGTTTCGGCCAGGGAATTATCGGAGATCGATTCCATGCCCACGAACACCGAGATGCAGCCGCTGTCCGCCGCCAACTTGACCATCTCCGGATCGTCTCCCAAAAACAGGGTCGATTGACATCCCCATTTGATGTTCAGGGATTTCATGGCCTGCCACAGTTCCCGGCAATACGCACGGTGGCTGTTGTGCAGGTCGTCCACGAAGGCCACGATCGATCCTTCTTCGAGCCCCACCCAGACCTTCGCGGCGATGGCCATGGCTTCCCGCAACGTTCCCGTTGCCATGCGCTCGACCAACTCGGCTCGAATCCATTCTTTGACGTTCCTGATTTCTTCGATGACTTCCGGCACCGGCCGCCGTCTGGTGGTTTTCCCGTTGAAGGGCGATACACTGCAAAACTCGCAATCGAAATGGCAGCCGCGCGTCGTGAACGTGCAATGCCGCGTCATGTAGGAATCCGGGCTGAGGAGCTGGATCCTCGGGGCACGGTAGTGGTCCAGCTCGGGAAATTGCTCCATCCGGTAGATGCGTTTCATCTGCCCGGCCTCGAAGTCCGCGATGGCTTGCGGCCACAGGTCTTCGGCTTCCCCGCACACGATGGTGTCGCAATATTGCAGGGCTTCCTCCGGACAATAGGTGGGATGGACGCCGCCGAGGACCACGGTTTTGCCGCGTTTGCGAAATTCCATGGCGAGTTCATAGGCCCGCGGGGCATAACAGGTCATCACGGAAATACCAACCAGGTCGCAGGGCTGGTCGAAGTCGATGGACTGGACCGCCTCATCCACGAGCCGCACGTCCCAGGTGGGCGGGGTGTACGCGGCGATGACGGGCAAACTGAGTTTGGGAAACCAGATGGAACGCCGCTCGCTCGCAGTCATGCGATACGGATTGTTCCTGGGATAGGGATCGAGGAGAAGTAACGTCCGGGTTGTCTCGCGTCCTGCGTGTTCGTCCATGCAACGATCTCCCTTACTCTAGCGTCGAGCCAACAGGTTGAGAATTGTCGAAACTTATCTGAATCACGTCGTTTCGCTCAAGGCCGGTTATTGGTTCCCCACGGGGCGGAGAGGGGGCAGGGCGACTTCCGGCTCCTCTTCCGGGGATGGTGCCTCGGGAGTCGCGCGCTGTTCTTCTGCTTGGCGCTGGGCACGGATCTTGGCTTCGATTCCGATATCTTCCGGAGCGATTGGGGCGCTCGTCACCCCGCAGCCCGCTCCAAACGACAACAGCATGACCGAAACGAGAATGCGAAGAAGAACAGGGTGTGCAGAATGGGATACCATTCTCAGGCTTTCTTGGCGAGGCGCGCGTCCCAGGCGTTCACTTGCCGGGCCACCTGTTTTCGGGCGGTGCCCCCGGTTTGAGCTTTCCGGTCAACGGCCCCTTCAATGGTCAGGTACCGCAACGCGTCCTTGGAAAAACGCGGGGATGCGTCCTTGAGATCGGCCAACGAGAGCTC
>JAJDZI010000074.1 GCA_022824735.1 Nitrospirales bacterium | reverse complement strand
GAAGCGGCAGCTTTCTCGGCTTTGTGTTCCTCGACGACTTTGTTGACGACTTCACGGGGGGCTTGTTCGTAGCCGGAAAATTCCATGGCGTAGGAGCCTTTTCCCGCGGTGATGGAAGTCAGGACGGGTGCGTATTTCAGGATTTCAGCCAACGGGACCACGGCTTTCACGATTTGATTGTGGCCCTTGGTATCCATGCCCAGGATGCGGCCTCGCCGGCTGTTCAGATCGCCGATCACCGCACCCACCATGTCGTCCGGCGCAGACACTTCGACGTTCATAATCGGTTCGAGAAGCACGGGCTGTGCCGATTCCATGGCTTTTTTGAAGCCCATCGAGGCGGCAACCTTGAAGGCCATTTCCGACGAATCCACGGGGTGATGGGATCCGTCATAGACCGTCACTTGTACGTCCACGACCGGGAAGCCGGCGAGAATACCTTCATGCATGGCTTCAACCACGCCTTTCTCCACCGCGGGGATAAAATTTCGGGGGATCGCGCCGCCGACGATTTTATTGAGAAATTCAAATCCGCCATTGCGTGGTAACGGGTCGAGCTGAAGCCAGCAATCGCCGAATTGTCCATGACCGCCCGTTTGCTTTTTGTGTTTTCCCTGGGCCTGGGCCATTTTTTGAATGGTCTCGCGATAGGCCACTTTCGGCGTATGCAGGTTGACGTCCACTCCGTATTTGCGATGGAGTTTTTCCAGAGTCAATTCGATATGCGTCTGCCCGACTCCACTCAACAACATTTCCTTGGTCTCGTCGTTCCGGATGAATTCCAAGGACGCATCTTCCTCCACCAACTTATGGAGACCCACGCTGACTTTATCGATGTCACCCTTGGATTTCGGTTCCAAGGCAAAGGACATCACGGGCCGGCGGAGCGACACCGGCGGGAACACGATCGGGGCCTTGTCCGTACAGATCGTGTCGCCCGTCTGGGTTTCCTTTAATTTTCCCATGACCACGATCTCGCCGGCCTTGGCCTGTTGCGTCTGCGTGCTTTTTTTCCCCTGCATGTAATACAAATGCCCGCCCTTCTCTTTGACGTTTCTCACCGAATTGAAAAAGGTTGAATCGGCCTCAAGCACGCCTGAGCAGATCTTGAGAAACGTGAGCCGTCCCATAAAGGGATCGATCGTCGTCTTGAATGCGTAGCCGGAAAGCGGTTCGTTGACGTCCATTGGCCGCACGAGTTCTTCGCTCGTTTGAGGATGAGACCCAGCCGACTGCATGGCTTCGGCTCGCTCTTCCGGGGACGGCAGGCATTGAATCATGGCTTGATGCAGAACCGTGGTGCCGAGATTCAGGAGAGCCGACCCACACAAAACCGGAATGAATTGGCGTGTTTTGGTGCCCAGGACCAGCCCTTGCAGGATCTCTTCTTGCGTCAGGTCTCCTTCACCAAGATATTTCTCCACCAATTCATCGTTGGTTTCAGCCACCGTTTCGACCAATTGTTTCCGCAATTCGGCAATCTTTTCTTTCAGGTCAGCGGGGACGTCTTCTTCCTGCACCTTATGACTGTTCGGAACGGGGATTACGGCCTTTTGTGTCAACAGGTCCACCACGCCCCGGAGGTTCGCTTCTTCTCCGACCGGATAGGTAATCGGCACACATTTGGCCTCGAGTGCTTCCTGAACTTCCGCCAACGTGGCGTCGAACTTTGCTCGCTCTTTATCCAATTCGTTGATAAAAATCAGACACGGCAGTTCACGTGTTTGAATGTATTCCCAGACCCGGTCCAATTCCGAACGGATGCCCGAAGTTCCGACGACCAGTACCGCGCCATCCGCCACGTGGATCGTATTCTTGGTGTCGGCGAAGAAATCCAAGGACCCCGGCGCGTCGAGCAAGTTGAGAAACGTTTCCTTATACTCATACTGAAGAAGGGCCGTACTCATGGAATGATGGTGCTGGATTTCTTCCGCCTCGAAATCGGCCACGGTGTTTCCATTGGCGTTTGTTCCCATCGCCGGCGTCACGCCGGCGGAAAACAGCAAGGCTTCAACAAGAGACGTTTTCCCGGCACCGACATACGAGGCCACCACGACGTTTCGAATAGATTGAGAATGTGTCATATGCCCTCCCTTAGTATGTGGGACCATTCTAGGCTTGGCCAAATTGGGGTGTCAATGAAAGGCAGGATGGAGGGAGGGAGAAGGCTGGGGTGAGAGGGAAATTGTCAACGAATGAGCAGACGCATACAATAAACTTCTTATGACGAATACCGACACCCCTCTGCCTCGCCTGATGGCGACTCTGTGTCTGGGACTTTTTGTCAGTGCCGTGGCTTTCGATACCCTGGAACCCCAAAAAACATTTGCCTCGGATCTTCGTCAAACCGTCTGGTACGGGTTCCAATTCGGACTTCCGGTGCTTGTCGGCGCAGTCTGCCTGACCGGAACACGATGGAGTGCCATGGTCGGGGTGATGTACGGTACAATCGGCATGGCCCTGGACATTGCCACGTTCGTCCAGAGCATGACTTCAGGAACGGATTCACTGCATTTTGTCGGCCTGATCCTTCTGACCACCTTCTTCAACTTTCTCCTCATTGTCGCCGGCGGGCGGCAGGCCTTGACTGTCTGATGGCGTTTATACCTTTCCCTCGATGATCACCCCATCCCAATCACCGGTGCCCTCCTTTAACTGGAGACACCGGGTTTTCTTGAACCCGGAGGTCTTGAGCCATTGTTGGACGTCCTGGGCGCTGTAGGTATTGCCCGTCGGAGTGAACAGGAGCATCGTCACGGCAAACAGGTTGGTTTCCAGGACGTCACACCCCGGTTTGTTCATGAGGAACGTGTCCTGAATCAGAATCCGTCCGCCGGGGTTGAGTGCGCGTTTGAGTTTTTTGAATAGAGTCTTGTTTTCCGCCGGTGAAAAGATATGCAGTACGTTCGACATCCACATCACGTCGAATTTGCCCGGAACCGGATTTTCAAAAAGATCGCCGGGGTAATAGGACAATCGTTTGCCGTGTCGTACGGGCTGGGCGATCTCTTGGGCAACTTCAAGGGCCGGCTGGCGATCCCAGATACCTGCATGCAACGTGGAATTCTTCTTCAGGAATTCCAAGGCATACGTGCCGGGTCCTCCCCCCACGTCCAACAGCATGTGCGCATTGTTCAAATTGAGTTGCGCGGCCACTTGCCTGGCCGGCCTTATGGAACGCTGATGCATGGCCCAAGTGAAGGATCGACGGTAGTCCGGGTCGTCCGGGCCGTCATTTTCGACCGGCTTGCCCGTGCGAACGGAATCGGTGAGATGCGCCCAATCTTCCCACTGGCGATGAACCAGTTCCAAATATGCGCCCTGATAATCCGGGCTGTTCCGGTTTAAACACGTGCGACCGAGTTTCTCTGCGCGATAAGACGTTCCTCGTTGTATGAGCAGACCAGCGGTCTTCAGGTTGCGAAGGATAATCTCGACTCCCCGCTCATTGGCCTTGAGCGCCTTTGCCAGGGATTTAGGCGTCCAGGACCGGTTTCCCATACGGGTAAAAAGATCGAGATCCATTGCAGTCGCAATCACCCGTGACAACCGAAAGGTGTAGATCACGTCACGAAAATCATCCATGGTACGGACTGGAAGGTGCACATTCATAACCATTCCTTTTGAGTCTGAGGTGAAAAATCAGGTGGCGGCAAATTGACGGCTGTATCGCGTGATCAATTGCTCAAGTTCCGACAGGTTATTGAAATCAACGGGACGCTCGAAAAACACCGCGACATATTCGTCGTTCATCTCCACGCGTTCACTGAACCCGTCCTCGACGAGACGATCACGATATTTCGACACGACTTGTTGAATGTAGAATTTGGCTTGCTTGGCCAATTCATCGCTTCCAAGATCTTCGGCCGTGCCGTCGGAGAGCAGGCTCTGCATGTCCTCCAAGGCATATCCGGCCTGGCAAATCAACAAACCTGCCGGCGTGATTTCGAGTTGCCAATCCTCATCATCCAATTCAAGAGTCAAAGCCCCACCGGGTTCGTATTGAACGAAGTGTGCATTGACTTGCTTCAGGTGGTCCTGGACGTGTCGCCAGCCTGGATGGGATTCGTCACTCACGAGACACCCTCCCCTGCTTCGGCTTCCATACGGTCCTGCAGCCGTATCCGAAGCGCTTCGAGACGCCTGGTATTTTCTTCCAGTTTAGGCAATTCGTATTTCCGGTCCACGCGGACCACACGATCCAGGAATTGCGCCTCCTTTTCCTCGCAGCCCATGGCTTTATGGCAATCAGCCATCACGTACCAGGCCCCACCCATCCGCAGTTCGTCCTGTAGCCGCTCGGCAATTGCCAAACTCGTGTGCGCACAAGCCATCGCGTCGTCATGACGCTCCCATGCCAAGTACATTCGCGCCATCATCTTGAAGACGTCGGCCTCACCGGCATGATTTTCCACTCGCCTCATCAAGGCGATGGATTCCGAATAATAGTTCATGGCCTGTTCGAACTGCCGGGTTTCCTTGGCCACCAAACCCAAATCGGAGAGCAGCACCGCCTTGGCTGCATCGTCTTCAAACAGTTCCATTCGGTCCAGGGCCTCGAGATAATAGGCGCGGCCCCGTTCCCATTCACCGGCGTCCACGTGCAGGTTGCCCAGGTTGGCGAGTGTCGCGCTGATCCCACGGTTGTCCCCGAGCGTTTTCTGCAGTTCCAGGACCTCCTGATAATACTCCTGGGCCTGCCGGCGTTTGCCGCTGACGGCACAAATGTTTCCGAGATTTCCCAGCGTCGCCACCAAACTTCGGGGGTCGCCGCTTTGTCGATCGGCCTCCAACGCCTTGGCGTAACACTGGTAAGCCTCCGTATAAAACCCCCGGGAAAAATGGACGTTACCCCGTTGATTGAGTTGAGCCGAATGAGATTGTCGCACGATCGTCAACGACCTCTTCTTCTGTCATCCTCGACGCTTGTCCCCGACTTGATCGGGGATCCAGACAATCTACGAGGATCCAGGGTCTTTGCTTTGTGTTGCGTCCGTGAAGACAAAAGACACTGGATTCCCGATTGCTACCGTCGGGAATGACAAAAGAGGTTATTCTTATAACAGGCAGGTCATGGTTCCCGTCTATTCCAACGTCTTCGCCACAACGGCCTTGGCGCCGGTCAAAATCGAGGTCCCGTCGCCGACCAGGAGCGAATCGAAATTATACTTGAGCAAGCGGCGCAGGCCTTCACGCGCCTTGGCGGGATCGGCGTATTTTTTGGCCGGCAGCATGCTCACCGACCCTTCGGGTTTGCCGAGCAAGGCGTCACCGACAATCAAAATGCCCCGTCCCTGTTGAATAAACAGAGCCGATTCCCCTGGTGATTTTTGATCGGAAAGCTGCACGACCCAAATCCCACCGGGCAGCAATTCTCCGTCGACAAAGGTCTTGTCCTGAGTCACGGACATTTCAGGAGCGTCAGCTTGCGGTACATACACACGCGTGTTCAGGGCGTCCTTGTACGTGGCGCTTTCGCGTTGGTGATCCCGGTTGGTGAGCAGGATGTAATCGACCTGACCGGCGTTGGTCAGATTCGATAAATCGGCATCCGACAGAGGCGGTGGATCGACCAGGATTCGATGTTCACCTACGTCCAACAGGTGGCCGTTAAAATTTAGCTGTTTTTCTTCGGAAAACCATGACCACGTGGCGATCCCCGGCAGAATAGGCTTCATAGTTCGGCAATGGCCTCCTGTAGCATAGTCGTTGTTTTGGACAGTATGTCGTCTTCCGAAGGCAGATCCAGGATGTCGTCTTCCGGCACCATAATGAATTTACGGTTACCGTCTTTGGTCAGAGAAATCAGGAACCGGCCATTGGAAGGAGTAGTCGGGATGACTACTTCGACCGTGCTTTCAATATCCTTGACCAATTCAAGAAACTTCGCCTTCCCTTCTTCAAATTCATCCATTTCGTTCTTGAATCCTTTCTCTCAACCGGATTCCGGGAAACTGCTGCCACAAAATCTCATAAGGCTGTGGACCCGGAGGAGGCCCCCAGCAATTTGTTGACTTCGGCCAGGATGGCTTCGTGATTTGCCAAATCCATATTGCCGACTCGTTGCCATCGAATCACGCCGTTTTGATCCAGAATGTACACGTTCGGAATAAAGCGCCCGCCTCCGTACAATTTATCGGTCACCTGGTCCGGGTCCGTGAGATAGGGATAGGTGACTTTTACGGGAAAAACACTGAGAAATTCCATGACGTCGGCCCTGGAATCACCTGAGGAATTCACCCCGAGCACCGCGACGTTTTGGCTGCGCGTGGCTTCATAAACTTTTTGTAAATTCGTGCCCTGTACTAAACACGGTTCACAAATATGAAAGAGACCCAGCACCACGACTTTGCCCTGAAAATCTTTCAGCGAAACGGGTTCTCCCGTGACCGAAGTCAACGAAAACGATGGTGCCGGTTCACCGACCTTGAAGAACCCTCCGGCCCAGGCCATCGTTGCCAAGGCTACGGAAAGCACAAACAGTAAAACGAGTTGGCGTTTCATGACATCCTCCACTTCTCTGAACAACGATCAAGACGAACAACGGCTATGAAAATCTTACCACACGATTTTTCAGGCGGGCAATCAATGAGGAGTACGCGGTTTTCATTCCCACGCCTTTTCCCGCGTTGGGGCGAAGACGTACTATCTGGAAGTGCTCGCGTCAAACAGGCCGAGTTGTTGTTCTTCGGCTTTGGTGAAGGCGATGGGGTATTGTTCGGTGAAGCAGGCGTGACAGTAGTGGTCGTTTCGACCTGGGGCAGCGTTGAGCATGCCATCCAGACTCAGGTATTGGAGGCTGTCGGCCGTGATGTACTTGCGGATTTCCTCGACGGAATGACTTGAGCCGATCAATTCTTTCTGCGTGGGCGTGTCAATGCCGTAAAAGCACGGAGCGATGGTGGGCGGCGAACTGATGCGCACGTGGACTTCCTTCACGCCGGCGTTCCGGATCATTTTGATGATTTTCCGGCTTGTCGTTCCCCGCACGATGGAATCATCCACAACCACCACGCGTCGTCCCTTGAGGACCTCGGGGACCACGTTCAATTTCAATTTCACGCCGAAATGCCGGATGGATTGTTCGGGTTCGATAAACGTCCGGCCGATGTAATGGTTGCGCGTAAGCCCAATCTCAAATGGAATGCCCGATCCCTCCGCGTACCCCAAGGCCGCGGGCACCCCGGAATCCGGTACGGGAATGACAACGTCCGCGGGCACGTGCGCCTCCTTGGCCAGTTGCCGGCCCAAGGCTTTCCGAATGGGATAGACGGCGTGGTCGCCGAATATTTTAGAATCCGGCCTCGCAAAATAGACGTATTCGAATACACATTTTGCCGGTTTGTCGGGCAGGATAAACGGATGATGCGAGGTCATCCCATCGTCGTTGATGACGATCATCTCCCCCGGTTCGATCTCCCGCACGAACTCGCCGCCCATGAGATCGAACGCGCAGGTCTCTGACGCAACCACCCAGGCGTCTTTGAATTTCCCCAGACATAGCGGACGAAACCCATAGGGGTCCCTTACCGCGATCAATTCATGGTCCGTCAACAGGACCAGCGAATAGGCTCCCCGGACGAGGGAAAGCGCTTCGGTCAACCGGTCAAGCAAGGTATCGCCCTTGGAATGGGCGATCAGGTGGATGATGACTTCCGTATCGGAATCGGATTGGAAAATGGCGCCGTAGGCTTCGAGTTCGCTACGCAGCATCCAGGCGTTGGTAAGGTTGCCGTTGTGCGCCACGGCCAGGTTTCCGAATGCAAAATTGACGGTGAGCGGCTGGACGTTCCGCAAGTTGCTGTCCCCTGCGGTGGAATACCGGTTGTGGCCGATAGCCTTATTTCCTCGCAGCCGGCGAATTTCTTTTTTCGTGAAAATATCCGAGACCAGCCCAATCCCTCTTTCCACGTAAAAATTCCGTTCGTCGGATGAGACGATTCCTGATCCTTCCTGTCCGCGATGCTGTAACGCGTACAACCCCAGGTAAGTGAAATTCGAGGCTTCCCGGTGCCCGTAAATGCCGAACACCGCACATTCATCCTGAAATTTATCGGGGGTCATCAGAGGCAGAGGCTCGCGGGTTCCTTTTGGCGAATCATTCATGTTTTGGTCTCTACCTCCCCTCGCCCCTCCTTACAAAGGAGAGGAAACGGGAAGGAAGGCTAGTCTTTTCCTCCCCTTTGTAAGGGGAGGTCAGGTGGGGTAGAGCCACAGCATCAAAAAATGCGAACTCCATTTTGCTATTACTTCTACTCAGGCTGACAGTTTGGATTCCAGACTTCGGCTCCATTGTTCGAATAATGCCGCAACGGGCATATCAATCGTTGGTTGTTCATCCACACGGACAATCAAACGGTCTCCGCCGACCGTGCCGATATTCTGTACGGGTACGTCATGCTCCCGGGCAATAGCCATCACGCGCTCGGCATGTATCGGTGATATCGAGAGAAGAATTCGTGAAGGACTTTCTCCAAAAAGCAAGGCATCCGTACGAAGACCGTTCGAATCAAGCCGAATCATCGCACCGAACGGCTTGTCCGGGATCGCCTGAGACGAAAAACAGGATTCCGCTAACGTCACAGCCAAGCCACCCTCCGAACAATCATGAGCGGATTGCGCCAAACCTTCCGCGGCCAAGTGGAGCATGCAAGCGTGTAATGCTTTTTCCGTCTCGAGGTTGAGCCATGGAGGCGCACCCTGCTCCCGATAATGTACGACTTTCAGGTATTCGGTTCCACCCAAATCTTCCTGGGTCTCGCCTAAAAGAAGAACCTGATCCCCTGGATGTTTAAACCATTGCGTGACCATGCGGTCGGCCGGTTCAATGAGCCCGACCATGCCGATAATGGGCGTGGGATAAATGGACAGGCCGTTGGTTTCGTTATACAGGCTGACGTTACCGCTGACAACGGGAATGCCGAAAGTCCGGCAGGCATCGGCAATACCTTCAACGGCCAACACGAACTGCCACATAATATCCTGCCGTTCCGGATTTCCGAAATTCAGACAATCCGTCACTCCAATGGGTTGCGCTCCCGAGCACACGAGGTTTCGAGCCGCTTCCGCCACGGTCAAGGTGCCGCCCACGTATGGATTCAGGAGACAGTACCGGCTGTTGCCGTCCGTTGTGACGGCCAAGGCCTTGTTCGTGTCTTTGATGCGGACCACGGCGGCATCCGAACCCGGCCGGACAATGGTATCGATGCCGACCATGTGATCGTATTGACGATAGACCCAAGACTTGCTGGCAATGGTCGGCGAATCCAATAACCGGAGAAGGACGTTCTCCGCATCCTGCACATCAGGCAGATTTTCAATTGTCAGAGATTGCAGGAGATCCTGGTATTCGGGAGGCTTGGCCGGACGCTCGTATTTGGGGCTTTCATCAACGAGGGCTTTGGCCGGAATTTCCGCCATCACGGTTCCCTGTTCCTTGATACGGACGTACCCGTCATCCGTAACCTTTCCAATCACCGCCGCATCAATCCCCCATTTCTGGCAAATGGCAATAACCTGCTCTTCTTTCCCTGCCTTGGCCACGAGTAACATGCGTTCCTGGGATTCCGACAGCATCAACTCATAGGGCGTCATATTGGGCTCGCGGCGAGGCACGTCGGCCAGTTCCAATTCAATGCCCGTACCGGCCCGTGAGGCCATTTCACAGGACGAACTCGTGAGCCCGGCCGCGCCCATGTCTTGGATGCCAACCAGAAGCCGTTGGTCCAGGAATTCCAGACAGGCTTCCAGGAGCAATTTTTCCAGGAACGGATCGCCGACCTGGACGTTGGGTCGTTTCTGTTCGGAGGCGTCGTCAAAACTGTCCGAAGCCATCGTCGCTCCGTGAATGCCGTCACGACCGGTTTTGGCGCCGATATACAAGACCGGATTGCCGACGCCCCCGGCCCGGCCCAGAAGCAACTCATCGGTTTTAATAATGCCCAGACAAAAGACGTTCACAAGGGGGTTTTTGGCGTAAATATCGTTAAAGGTGATTTCACCGCCGACCGTGGGGACGCCGATGCAGTTTCCGTACCAGGAAATACCGGAAACCACGCCCTTTAAAAGATGCCGATTCTTGGGCAGGTCCAGTTCGCCGAACCGGAGGGAATCCAGCAACGCAATGGGCCGGGCACCCATCGTGAAAATATCACGTAAAATGCCACCGACTCCGGTGGCTGCACCCTGGAACGGTTCGACGAACGATGGATGATTATGGGACTCCATTTTAAAGACCGCGGAGAGCCCGTCGCCGATATCCACAGCCCCGGCATTCTCTCCCGGACCCTGGACCACCTGCTCGCCCTCGGTAGGCAATCGTTTCAAATGAACCCTTGAACTCTTATACGAACAATGTTCGCTCCACATCACGGAAAAGATCCCAAGTTCGGTCAGGTTCGGCTCCCGGCTCAAGTGCTTGAGGATCTGCCCGTATTCCTCTTCTGTCAGGCCATGTCGCTGAATTACTTCCGGCGTAATGTGCGTGGACTCTTTCTCCATAATAATTAATGTAAAAATTTAAATTTATATCATAATATTTTGTAAATATTGGTTTTTTTTAAATAAATCTATATCAATTAGGCCTGACGCCAAGGATATATGTGACCCATGCCGTATCGGGTTCCCCGTTTTCCACGCGGTGATAGGTGCCTGTCCCTTCGTTGGTTTTTTTGTTGGTACCTTCCCACAAGAAATGCACGTCCCGGAACCCTGCCTCGTTCATTAATTCCATGACTTCCGGCATGGTCCACATACGCCAGTCATAGACAAAGGCATTGCGCATTTCACTCCCATCCTGAAAGGTAAAATGCATGCGCATCGTACAGTAATACGTGGCAGGGTCGAAGGCGTCCTGGTCCCAAATGAACGTAAAATCACCGATGCCGTCATCATCGGGGTTGTCGATGTCACGGGGCTCTTCCTGTAACACCTGGCTTTCACTGCCGCCCCAAATATCCAGGAGAAATATGCCCCCCGGCTGAATGGATGCTTTTGCTCTCTTGAAATATTGCAGGAGCGTGGGACGATCCTTAAAGACCATGTAGCTGAAGTTCAATGCCATTGCCAATTGCACGTGTGAAGAATGAGCGTCCAACACGTTGCCGTGGATGAACGTCAGGCGGTTTTGCTGATCCACGGTCAATGGCGACACGTTGTGTTTGATGCCCCAATTGAGCGTCGGCCAATCCAGATCAATGCCGATGGCGTGATTCTTGGCGTGTTGCGTGACGAAATACGTAGATAACGCGGCTGTGCCGCAGAAATCTTCACGTAGCGAACGCAAGGGGCGGCCTGTGTAGTTCTCGAAATATTCAGCAAAAAACGGAATGTCGAAATCCGGACTTTGGACGCTTTTCTGGTACAGGACATGAGGATCGGCACGCTCAGCCATGGATGGTCGTTTCCGGGCAGGCTTACGCGATCTTTTCATCAAAGGGGCCTTGTGTTTCCGTATGACATGGCGTTACCGACAGGGTTCCATCATAAAGGAAAAACAAAGCGTGACGCTAGAGGCAACTTTCACAAAACGGTCACACCGGTTGTTTGCGGCAGGACACGGTCTTCGGCGTGGGGACAGTTGTCCTGCTTGAGCAATTTTTTTTATGATACGTTCATTATGAGTTTTTCACGGAACCATTTCGGTTTTTATGAGGGAGGAGTAGACAATGGAAACCTATACGCGCGAAGAAGCCAAAACTGAAACCACGGATGACTCCGGGGCTCGCGAGTTGTTGCGACGGGCCTTTGAGAAAACTTCACGGTGGCCTGATAACTTTGGCGGATTTGAAGCTGATCTTTGTATCAACGTGAACGGTGAGGAAACCACCGGGAAAGTCACGGTGAAGTCCTCAAAAGAAGTCGATGTGTCTCTTCCGAACGAGGAACTTCAAAAATGGGCTCAAGGTCAAATTTCGATGATCGCGACACATCGGGGACCGCGAAGCTTTGAGGAATCCGATGGAAAATACAATCTATCGTTTGAGGGCGAAGAAAATCACCCTCAAGGTCCCCGCATCGGGTTGGGTGATTCCATGGGCTCCAGCTACCGCATCAAGGACGACCGCATCACCCAGATCAATCGAAAGATGCCGCACGTGGCCTTTACGATCAACGTCGAAGACAGCGCGTTGACGCAGGACGAGAAATATCTGACGACCCGGTATACAGTCTACTACTACTCGCCCAAGGACAGCTCACTGGCCAACGTGGAAAGTTTTTCGGATTCTCACACCAGGGTTGGCAACGCGGACCTGCCTGCGACCCGGCGCATCATTTCCTATGAAAAAGGCGCCACGGTGACGCGCACGATCACGTTTGCAAACCACAAGCCGCTGTAGAAGTGAAAATGAGGAAAGGTTGTCCGCCTAGCCAGGATTGTAGCGGTTCGTTCATTCGCAGATGAATTCCACTGCCTATTTTCCCTTCCCCTCCTTTGTAAGGAGGGGCGAAGGGGAGGTAGAGGGATTTCCTGGATCTACGACATACGTTACGATAACCCCTGCCCTCTCGTACTCCCGCCGAACCCACCGAAGTTGCCCCCGAATCCACCCTGGCCCGTACTCCAATACCCGCCCTGTCGCCAACGTTGAAACGGATGTCGCCGTTCCGGCCGGGTAAATCGCCACAGAGCAAACAGCATGGCCAACGCGACGGCCACGTTCATCCAAAATCCCGCACTCGACGAGCGTTTCGGTTCTGCGGCTGCTTGGACCGCGCTACCCGAGGCCGAAGCCAATCCGACGGCCGCACGATACAAGGATTCTCCATACCGCGCATTCTGATACATGGGGATGAGGTACTGTTCGGATAATTCATCCAACTGCGACTTCCCGATCGCCGAAAGCAAGCTCCGCCCGAGAACAACCACGGCTTGTCGCTCCTTCAATGAAGCGAGCAACAACATGCCCCGCTCCTGTTGGGCCGCGCCGATATGCCAC
>JAJDZI010000067.1 GCA_022824735.1 Nitrospirales bacterium | reverse complement strand
ACCTCTGAGTTACTGTGATAGCGGGATGCAGGGCAAGGCGTCCCGCAGCGAAACCCGAGGCTTATCAAACGAGATAGGTGAGGGTTGAGCGAGGACACAACGCAGCCCTGCGCCCGATAGTGCAGTAAATCAGAGGTTCCTCCAGTCCAGTCCAAACACATCCCCAAAACATCGCACAATCCGGTCACGGACTTCGTTCGGCTCGACCTTCTCGCCCAGCACGTCGGCCATTGACGTGACGCGGCAGCCTTCAATGCCGCACGGCACGATCCCGGCATACGGCGCGAGATCGACCGTGACGTTCAACGCAAAGCCGTGCAAGGTCACGCCGCGAGTGATTTTCACTCCCATCGCCGCGATTTTCGCCAAGGGCCCGTCCGGGTCGACGGGGTTCCGCACCCAAACCCCGACAAATTTGTCCACGCGCCGTCCTTCGATCCCCCATTCCGACAACACACGAATGATGACCTCTTCCAACATGCGCATGTACGCCTTCGGACCCGGACAAAAGTGCTTGAGTTTCACGATCGGGTACCCGACGATCTGCCCGGGTCCATGGTAAGTCACGGACCCGCCGCGCTCACTTGCAAGCACCCGAAGACCGTGAACCCCGGACCTTGCGCCCGACCCATTCCAATGCTCGTCCTTCGCGGTCCGGCCGAGCGTCAGCACGGGCTCGTGTTCCACCAACACCAACGTATCCGGTCGAACGTCTGAAACCCGTTCTTCATGAAGACGCCATTGGAGCCGGCGAGCCTCGTCATAGTCCGTGAGCGGAAGCGAGAGAACTTCGCCGGGAAACTCCGAACGAAAACCGGGTCGTGACGTCAACGATTGTAGGGACAAAGAATCCATGAAGGAGCGATCTTACGCCTGCTCCATTGCAGGACGCAAAACCCGGGAACGGATCGGGAGGGCTGGCTGGGAGTAGACGAATCTACTCCCAGCAGTATCGGTAAGTGGAGAGAAGGGTTACTACTTCTTCTTGGCGGGAGCTTTCTTCTTCGCAGCCTTCTTGGCTGGTGCCTTCTTCTTGGCCGGTGCTTTCTTCTTCGCAGCCTTCTTGGCCGGCGCCTTCTTCTTTGCTGTTGCCAAAAGTCTCACCTCCTTCCAGCGTTTCGACAATGATGGTGAACGGCTCTCTTGTTCATCGAGTCACGTGTATCCGGACTTGTCATCCGGAAGCGTTCACGGACTTTTCGGTTGACTCCACGTTAGCAAAGGTATTCGGTCCAACTTTTTTGAAACGGGGATCTCGTTTGAGCGAGGTTGCAATCGACGTCACCGGTGTTTTTCCTCTGATCTGCATGCCCCCCTCAAGGAGACGCTGACACAATTCTTTGGCATGCATGGGTCCTCGTATTTCCCGGAAAATGATGAACGCGGCGTCAGGAACGCTCATCCCGACGTATTTGCTGCGCCCCAGAAGGATTTCCTTGGATTGATCCGTGACATCCGTGACCGGTAGTGGTGGGGCGCCCGTCTTATCAGAAATGATTTGGCTGGAGAGACTGGCCAATTTCGCTTTGTCAGCTTCAACTCGATAGAGCGTCTTTGCCAACTCCAAGTATTTCTCAATGGTCGCAATTTCTTCATTGAGTTTCTCCCTTTTTTTCTTGAAGTCTTTGAGCTTGGTTTCATACGCAGTTATGCGCTGCTCCAAGCCGACGATAATATCCTTGAGTTCATCTTTGATTTCTTCCATGTCAAAAGCAAGCTTGATTTTTGCTTGCTTTTAACAAAGTTTTAAAAGCAAGTCAATATAAAATGTTTTCATTTTTATGAATATATAAATGAGTAAATTTTCATGGATATTTAATTTTATTTTGTTTAAGTCATGCAATCACTATATGAACTTGCTGTCATGTAATATTTCTAAGCCTATATTTGGTGCTTATTCTCATTGATCTACAAAATAGAGTGGAATGGAGAATCTGTCGTCACCCTGATAAGGGAGATTGATGGAGTTGTCGCACATTTCCCTCCTGTGATAGGGTTTTTTCTCAATTCTTAACCCCTCCTTGCCATGACCATGCCGGCCCGGACCAATCTCGTTGCGCTCGATTTTACCCACACGGCTTCCCTGGTGGAACGACTGGATTGGCCCGCCTACCGAACGCGGCAAATCCTTCAATGGATCTACCAGCACCGTATTCGCGAGATTGCCGGGATGAGCAATCTTTCACTTGGGGACAGGGAGACGCTGGGGCAAAAAGCCGTTCTTGAACGGTTGGCGGCGCCCACGTTGTTCCAAAGTGCGGATGGGACCAGGAAATTCCTGTTTTCCCTGAAAGACGGGCTCACGGTGGAGAGCGTGTTGATCCCCGACGGGGAACGGTTGACGCAATGCGTGTCAACGCAGGTTGGGTGCACCCTGGACTGCGGTTTCTGCGTGACGGGGCACATGGGACTCAAACGAAATCTCAAGGCGCATGAAATCGTCGATCAGATTTTGACGGCCCAAGACCAACTCCGGCCCGGCGACCGGATCTCGTCCCTGGTGTTCATGGGCATGGGCGAACCGCTGGCGAATTTCGATGAACTGTCGGAAGCCCTCACCCGGCTGACCGATACCGAATGGGGTGTGGGCTTTCCCAAACGGCGCATCACGATTTCAACGGCGGGATTTTCGCCACGGTTTCACGACGTCGCCCAACTTGGGGTGAACCTGGCCGTGTCGTTGAATGCCACCACGTCCGAGCAGCGAGACCGGCTCATGCCGATGATGAATCGCTTACACCCCCTACCCGAGCTTCTCGATGCATGCCGGACGTATCCCATCCCGGCAAACCGGCACCTGACGTTCGAATACGTGCTGTTACAAGGGGAAAACGATTCCGCTGCCGATGCCGTCCGCTTGAGCCGGCTGCTTCACGGCATCCGGTGCAAAATCAATCTCATTCCGTTCAATGAATTTCCGGATAGCCCGTTCCGGCGGCCGGCGGACCCCGTCATTGCGGCATTCCAGACGATCCTCCGGCAAAAGGGGCATGACGTATTCGTCAGACAGAATCGCGGGCGTGACGTCCTGGGCGCCTGCGGGCAACTCGGAACCCTGCCCACGCGAATAAGGCCCGCGCCTCTTTCGGTAGAAACCTGATGCAAGACCTGCACCTGCTACCCATTTCCCGCGACCTGCGGAGCAAAACCGCGAACCTGCGTGATTTCTTTCAACGGTTGGACGGTGTCTTGGTCGCGTTTTCCGGCGGCGTCGACAGCACGCTCATGCTCAAAATCGCTACGGACGTGTTAGGCGATCGCGCGATTGCCGTGACTGCGGCGTCGCCGACCCTGCCGCGCGAGGAGTTAGACGCCGTTCGTCAATTGAGTGATGAAATCGGCGCGCGGCTGATCGTGGCTTCGACAAATCAACTGGATCTTGAGACATTCGTCCGGAACGACTCGATGCGCTGCTACCATTGTAAAACCGATTTGTACCGGCTGCTGGCTCCAGTCCAACAGGATACGGGCATTGCCACCATCGTCGACGGCGCGCACCTGGACGACCTGGGCGATGATCGCCCGGGGATGCAAGCGGCCCTGGAGTTCGGGGTCCTTAGCCCGCTGGTCGAAGCTGGGTTTGGCAAGGCCGACGTGCGTACCCTGGCCAAAACCCTGGGGCTCTCCAACTGGGACAAACCCGCAGCCGCATGTCTGTCCTCACGGATTCCGCGAGGCACGAGGATTACCGAACAGAAATTACAACGCGTGGAACAAGCCGAACGGCTGTTGAAGGAAGAAGGGTTCCGGCAGGTGCGCGTGCGCGATCATGACGGCATCGCGCGCATCGAGGTGGATTGCAACGAACTTCCAAACATGCTCGACCCCGTCAGGCGTGACCGCATCGCCCGGGGCCTGAAAGCCCTCGGATTCCAATTCGTCACGCTGGACCTGGATGGCTATCGCTTGGGTGGAGGAGTGAGGTATTCCGTCAAACAATAACGTTTGTCTTGCATCGGCGACGCATGATGAGTATTCTGTCCGTATGGCGATGATGCTCTCCAAAACCTACGAAGCCCTAAAGGCGGCAGGTGCGCCAGACGACACGGCGCGCGAGGCAGCCGAAGAGATTGCGGGTCAACAGCGCGAGACCACGGACCTGCGCACGGAAATGCGAACCGGGTTTGCAGATGTTCGTGGCGAACTTAAGCTCGTGAAGTGGATGCTCGGAGTCAACTTGGCGTTCTCTTTGGCGATCCTGGCAACGATGTTACGCCTGCTGACAACCTGATCATCATAGTAGTCACTTGCCCCCCGTTATCCTTTGGGCTGGCGGCCAAGCTTTCCTCATCAGAGTCGCATGCCTGGAACGGGCCTCAATCAGGGAACGGGCCAAATCCAACTCGGGCTTAAGCTCATCAAAGGCCTTCCGATACAATGTGATTTTTTCTGCAAAAACCGTCAGGGTTGCAGTATCAGAAACGCATCAATACACCGAGCCATATCGGTGGAACACACCTGGAAGGCTACTGCTTGGGTGGAGGCGTGAGGTAACTGGGATTGCCACCAGTTGGTCGTACCGAAAGAACGCAAACTTGGCAGATAAATCCCCTATAGGCGGACAGTGAGGACAATGGTTATGGAGCAGAACGACAATCAATACATCACCATGGGCATTGAGGCTTCGAAGGCTGTACAAGAGCTTGCCAAAACCACAGGCCAGGGATTGGGTATTATGCAGAAGTCCGGCAAGTTTGTATCCCGGTTCGTAGGTGGTCCTTTGGAGCAAGCATTCGGTATCATAGAGGACAAATTGAAATACCATCGATGGGAAAGACAGGTTAGATATATGGATCGTGCGAATGCTTTCATGGCCGAGCGTGGTTCTCAAATGCAATTCAGACCGGTTCCTTTGAACGTCGCAATTCCAATTTTTGAAGCAGCATCGTTGGAAGAGGACGATGATCTTCAGGACCTCTGGGCCAGACTGCTGATAAACGCAGCCGACGCCGAGAGTGGTATTGAGGTAAAACGAGGATTGGTAAGTATTCTCCAAGATTTCAGTCAGATGGAAGCGCGTCTATTGCAGGCAATATATGATGCCCCGCCAATGCAGAGTAACGTTTCGACCAAAGAGGTACCCGGCCCACTTGACGTGGATGGGAAAATGATAGCACGGCCCATGAACGGTGACGTTCCGACCAAAGGGTTGCCAAACGAATATCTCGAACCGGGAGAAGAGGAAGAAAATCCAGGCTTGCCGCCAGAACCAGTCCAGATCGGCTTATGGAATTTGATGAGACTTGGATGCATTGAATCCGCCGGCACTTGGGATAGTTTGGTAGGAATTAAAAGAGTCAAGATCACTGCACTCGGCAAAGCACTCATCAAAGCGTGCTCGGCATCACCGGAAAAAGGTTAAAGCAGACTTAACGAAATTTCCTATATTACTGCTATCGCCGTCTCTGTGGTCCCATCCTATCGTCAAATTGCTGGACATCCTCATAGTCAAAAGATGTTTCCGATCGTGGCAGGAGCCATTATTCCCATGCGTATCATTTATGGTGATACGTTCGCTCAAACGTTACCTCCAACGCGCTCTTACATCGAACTCGATCAACTCTTTCTTCGAGTTCCGTTTCCTCAGGGGGACACATTCCACATTGGAAAATCCGAGTTGGGATAACATCTCCGCATACATCTGCTCGACAGGAACAAGAACGTCATAGAAGGTGGAGTTACCGACAATATAGTGAAGCTTTGCGCCATTGTTGAGTACACCGATTAAGGATTGAAAATGGCTCCACATATCATCGAAATATTTCAACACGTAATTTGCTAAAAGTTGACCATTCTTGTTCTCGTTATCTCCGATTATCTTTGCTGTTTTTTGTAGAAGCTTCGATTTGAAGCTGTTTGAAGGATGCCTCCAGTCATTTAATCTGCTGGTAGCCACGCCCCATGTTCCGCCAATCGCTTCCCAGTCCATTTCTCCCGCATCACGACCATTCGTGATATATCCAAGCCAGTACATGTAGGGGCGAAGTTCGCGAATGTATGACATTCGGTTCACATACGGCGGAGAGGTAATAACGCAATCAACCAACCCAATGTCCTCCTTCAAAAGCCGACGGGCATCAGCGAGTGCGACCTTTCCCTGCCCCGTCGGGTTCTGTGCTGCTCCATCAAGAACGATGTCCAGATATCTGAGAAATATTCTTTTTAGGTCAGTATCGAAATCAAAAGTGGTTTGGGAATTTGACTTGAAAGACATTGATTGGTGATTAAAAGCGGCATTGGAAAGGTCAAGCAGCGTCCGGCAAAACGCAATCAAGAGCAAAGAACGTCGCTTATCGTTATGGGCAAATCTGGCATCTATGGCTCCCTTTAATGCACAAAGAAAATCCCGGTCGACGGGACTCCACCACCGTTCGATATTGTGTATATCTGGGGCTGGAACTTTTGGTGCTCTTTCATAGCGAATGTCGTCGCATATCGCATGGCCGACCTGCCTCAGATCAGCAATCAACTGTGAGGAATAAAAGTCGATCTTGGTGCGACTGAACCAAACCAAAAAGGGATTGATGTCTGTCGTGACCGCGGTCTGGCCGTGGTAAGCCGCACAGAGAGCCGTTGTCCCAGTCCCGCAGAAAGGATCGAGAACGTTGACTTCGGAGAGATCCTCGTAAGCAGCAAGAATTTCGTTCACGATCTTGAGCGAATATGCAGGGGTTAGACGAAGCCAGCCGTAACGACCAGATTTGGCATTATGCGTCTGTGTGTAGTCCGCTCTTCGCGTCAGCGATTTTCGAAGTATCTCGGTCATTTCATTAACTAGGGTTTCAAAAGCCTTCTGAGTACGGAATCGACTTCGTTCTTCAAGACCTCTTGATTGCGGCTAAAAAACGCCGCCAAGTCATAGCCGACGACATCTTTTAGGAAGTCGTAGGTCGATAACAGGGGCTCTGATGTTCCGGTCACGCCGGTGATGACGGCCCATTTCTCTGCCCGGTAGCGTAGCAAAATATCTGAATCGATCTGTGTGGAGAGTATGACTGCTCAGGGCAGATAAGCTTTTGTGTAAGCTGTCGCAGCATTGGCAATATCGGCATTCTGGCGCTTGGAATCCTTGCTCTTGTAGCCTTGACGAACTTCGAAAACCGCACCCTTCAAAGTTGAGAATACATCAGAATCGACCTGTATCAGACTTGCCGAATCCTTCATCCATTGACGAAATCTCCTGCGAGCAACCTTGTCTTTGATTTTGTCCAAGGGCACTCTTCCATCCAGATGCAGTTTTCTAACCCTACCATCAGCCGTGTGTACTTCGTACGACCAGCTAGAGTCCTCCACAGAAAGGCCAAGGCAGTCTTGCAAGATGGTACGGAACAGCTTCTCACAGCCAATTCCAATCTGTCTATACACACTCGTCATACCGCCAGCTGCCTTATGGACAGTGTACATCAGCGGGTTATCGAGACCAAACCAGCAGTAGAAAGGGTCGCTCTGATAAAGGCTTTGGAATTTTTTCAAAGACAAACCTCCGCCTTTGCTCCCTTGACCGAACTTCGGTTTGTACTCAGCGGATACTCGAATGGGGTCGAGTACAATCTTCAAGTATTTTTTGTCATTTTTGGACAAGGATGGCTCCTATCGTCCCATCCCACTCTGCTGAATTGGGAAAACTTAGATTGATGTTTTTTGTGAGATTTACACAAACCAAACCCCTGAGGAAAAGGGAAGGACAATGGGAATGTCTATGGAGCGGGCCGGTTTTCGCACTCCACTCTACACCAGGAGGGGCAACCGAAACCAGGGATCGTTCAACTGACTATTGAGGCTTACTTCTAGGGTTCGGCGGCGACGGCTTGGACGGCTTCACGGGCGAGGCGGCGGTGGTCGTCGTCCGAGAGACTTCGCGCCAGGACTTTTTCCGCCACCGTCAGCGCCAGGTCCGCGGCTTCGTTGCGAATATCCTGAAGAGCTTTTCGCCGCTCCCGCTCGATTTCCTGGGTCGTCTCGGCCTGGATCCGTTCCGAATCAGTGCGTAGCCGTTGCTCGTTCTCTTCCAGCAGCCGTTGAGCTTTGGCTTTGGCTTCCGCCACGATCGCCTCGGCTTCCTGCGCGGCACCGCTCAGTTTCGCTTCGTAATCGGCCAAACGTTGTTCGGCCGTCAGCCGGTTCTGTTCCGCTTGCTCGATACTTTCACGAATCTTGCGCTCACGTGTTTCCAGGGCCTCCAGAATTGGCGGGAATGCAAATTTGTACAGGACCCATAGCAGGATGCCGAATGAGATGACTTCCCAAAAAATCAGGGACGAAAAGAAATGGACGTCAAATTGAGGCATGGCGTGCGCGTCCTATTTCCGCAGACCCATAATGATGAACGCGATCACCAGCCCGTAGAGGGCGATCGCCTCGACCAACGCGAAGCCGATCCACATGTACTTGCCGACCCGGCCTTCGGCTTCCGGTTGACGAGCGACAGCCTCGATCATCTTGCCGAAAATATACCCGATGCCCACACCGGCGCCGGCAAACCCCGCCGCCGCAAGCCCCATGCCCAATAACGCTGACGCTGCAGAATCCATGATCTTCTGTTCTCCCTCGTGAAATCGTTAATAACAGTATGGCAAACCCTTCGACTCCGCTCCGCTACGCTCAGGGCAATCGGCGGGTTAATGGAGATGAAAGGCGTCTCCCATGTAGACACACGTTAGAATCGTAAAAATATAGGCCTGAATAAAGGCGATCCCGACTTCCAACCCGTAGAGCGCCACCGTAAAGGAAAAGGGCAGCCACCCGATCAACAACCCGCCGCTGATCGCCAATCCGAACAGGACCCCGAGAATAACGTGCCCCGCGGTCATGTTGGCGAACAAACGAACGGACAAGGACACCGGCCTAGCCAGTTGACTGATGATTTCAATCGGAACCATGAGCGGCAACAGCCACCCCGGCGTGCCCGATGGCACGAGGATACCCAGAAACTTCATCCCGTGTATTTTGAGCCCGACCAGGATGCTGAGCGCATACACGCCTAAGGCAAACACGCCGGTGACCACGAGTTGGCTCGTGACCGTATAGGCGCCGGGCATGAGCCCCAGCAGGTTACAGAACAGGATAAACAGAAACAGGGTGGCGATCAGTGGGAAAAACCGCATCCCTTCCGGGCCCATGGTATCGTGAATCATCCCGCGGATGAACTCCACCAGTAATTCGGCCACGCTCTGGAGTTTCGTGGGGACCAGGGAGCCGGACGAACGCGCTTTCGTCAGCAACAGGATGACCAGCCCCACCACGACAAACATCATGATCACGGCCTTGTTGATGGACACGTCCAAGCCGAACAGGGACAGCGGGACAATCGTATGAAGCTCAAAAGGATGCAGGGGATCTTCCAATGGAACCTCGTATGTATTCGTGTTCGAGAAAACGTTCAGGGCAGGCGCTGGGCGGTACGGTAGGCGTTTCGAATACCGGCAATCAGCCCGAGGATCAGACCTCCCACCAAACCCCACGGTTCAGTGGGCAACAGGTAGGAATCAATGCTCCACCCCAACCCTCCGCCCACCATCAGGGTCGCAAGCAGATTCGTGCTGATACGCACGGCTTGCCCCAACCCCGCAAACAATGGATCTTGTGACGAAGGCATAGGCCCAGCCTCTCGAATCCGGGCAGGCTATTCAAACAAAATCCCGATTCGACTGTCAAGCCGTTGGCGTTGTAGCTGTTAGAGTCGCCAGCGCAACGCCGTGTGCAGACCGATATCGGGTGCGGCACGCTGCATGCCGTCATCTTCGGTGACGGCGATTTCCAGTATCGCGTTGTCGGTCACTTGCACGAAACCACCGAAGCCAAGGAGGACGACCGGGTCGGCGAGCACGTTGACGTTCGCGGTACGGTAGGGCGAAGAATGGACGTCCACCTGCACGGTGAAATGCACGCGAGACAGGGCACGCCACGTGACGCCAGCGCGCCCGAACCCAATGACCGGGTCGCCCACGCTCGACAGGCGCTTCGGCGGCTCGGCAACGACGATGCCCAACGTCGCCGCATACAACCACTCGCGCGACGGGGCCGACCACGGCAGGGCGCCGGAAGTTTCCGCCCAAAGTGACGACCCAAAGCGGCCGGACCCCGCGAGCGAATTGGGATTGCCGGTCGGGATCTTCACGGTCCCCCGGACCGTCAACCCGTCGTTCAGAACCGGCCACTCCGGCAGCGAATACCCGACGCCGAGCACCAGGTCGCCCAGCGAGAAGGTATCTCGTTGAATATCGATCCGGGTGCCGGACCCGTCCCCGTAGATGAGAACCAGGCGATCACGCGGAGCCTCGTCCCGCCCGCCTTGAGGAAGGCCGAAGAACTCATGCCAACCCTCGATAAAGGCGTCGAACAACCCGCCATGGTGCCCCACGGCGGACAGTTCCAGAAAATATTCCCAACGAGGCCGGAACCCCCGGCGCAGCGTGAGACTGCTTCGGTACGTCTCTCCGTCAAGCAGAAGACGCTCTGAGCCCGAGGCGGCGGTATTCAGATACGATGCGGTGTCGAGGGCGATCGTGAGTTCCGACGACTTCGGCGGCAACGTTCGCGTGCCAAAGGAAGCGGGGACGCCGTAAGGAAGATGAAAGGGGTTCAGGTTGACGAGACGAAGGGGCATGGCTACCGCAACATCTTCGGCTTGTCCTGACGCGGCCGCGGACGGCCACAGGGCAGCAATGACGAAGAGACACATGAAAGCGGCAGACGCGGCGTGGCTCGGCAAACGCATCGGACTTCGTCGTGTCATCATGAGCATGGTCCTGCGATGGTCGTGAAAAAGGGCGGCCAACTAACCGGCCCGCGGCCGGTCGGGGATTGTGGCATTCCAGTAATCAAATGTCCAACTCCTGGGCAGGCAAAGGAAGGGAAAATCGCGAAGGGACTTTCTCTCCTCCACCCGCTCCGCTATGATAGGCTCACAATCATCCGAACCCCGTTCCGATACCATGAGTCAGCCCGTTCTTTCTTCAGGTTCGTCCACGCGTCCCGATACCGGGCGATTCCCGCTGGTCCGGACCAGGCCCTTTGTTGAAGGGAGTCCCTGGAACGTCTACCGGCGGGTCGCCGTACCGCACAGGCCTTCCGTCCTGCTGGAAAGCGGGAACCCGTCGCCAAACCTGGCCCGCTGGTCGTTTGTGGCCGCCGACCCATACCTGATCTTCTCCGGGAGTCCGGGACGCTACACTCTGGAAACGGCGCACGGTACCACGCAACATCGCGGCGACCCGCTTTCCGCCTTATTCAGCACGTTGAGTCCGTGCCTCGTGCCCCGTTCCCCTGCCCTGCCGCCGTTTATCGGCGGCGCCATCGGATACGTGGGTTATGATACCGTCCGGCACTACGAAACACTGCCGTCGCTGGCCCGCCGTGACCTGCCCCTGCCCGACCTGGAGTTCCTGTTTTTCGATCTGGTGGTGGCAATCGATCACCATACACAGTTGCTGCATATGATTTTCACGCCGCCCCCCGAGCGGTTGCTGGCCGAATCCCATGAGGTCTTGCAGCGTGAAGGCAACGCTCGAATGGACGAACTGGACAGCCGCTTGAGTGCCCCGTGTACGGACCCGTCGGGGTCGCCGATCGTCGCGTCCATGATGGAAGGCACGCATTCCGAACGGGAGTACGTCGAGCGCGTTCGACAGTGTCAGGCGTTTATCGGGGCCGGAGACGTTTATCAGGCCAATCTCGCGCAACGTTTTTCCGTCGCGTTCAGTGCGGAGGAGGATCAGTCGCTGCACGTGGCCGGGCAAGGATTGTATCACCGCCTGCGTCGGGTGAACCCTTCGCCGTTTGCCGGACTGTTCGTCACCGGGAACCTCGCGTTGGTTTCGTCCTCGCCCGAACGACTCGTGCAGACCACCGGCAACCGGGTGACGGCCCGGCCCATTGCCGGCACTCGACCTCGCGGCCGCACCACGAGTGAAGATCACGTCCTCATGGACAACCTGCGGCTCGACGCGAAAGAACGCGCGGAACACCTCATGCTGGTGGACTTGGCCCGCAATGACCTGGGACGGGTCTGCCAATACGGATCGGTTCACGTTGAGGAATTCATGACGATCGAGCAATATTCACACGTGGCACATTTGGTGTCCGAGGTCGTGGGCACGCTGAGTCCCGCGTGTTCCACCCTGGATCTCATCCGGTCCGTGTTTCCGGGCGGCACGATCACCGGCGCGCCCAAGATCCGCTGCATGGAGATCATCGAGGAACTGGAACCCGTTCGTCGCGGGCCTTATACCGGGTCCTTGGGGTACGTGAGCTGGACCGGCGACGTGGACTTCAACATTCTCATCCGTACCATGGTGCTGACGCAGCAGCGGGCCTATCTGCAAGTGGGCGCCGGAATCGTCGCGGACTCCGACCCCCATCGCGAGTACCAGGAAACCCTGTATAAAGCCCAGGCCTTGTTCGAAGCATTACAGAACCTCTGATTTCGTATGCCATGTGGGTATATCTGAATGACCGGATCGTGCAGGCGGAACGGGCGCGGGTCTCCGTGTTCGATTATGGGTTCCTGTACGGCGACGGCGTCTTCGAAACCGTCAGGGTCCACGACGGGCGACCGGTGTGGCTGGACCGTCATCTCGCACGGCTCGCCGACGCCTGCAGGCAGATCCGGCTGCCATTACCCGACAAACCGTGGCCGGCGATTATTCAGAAGGTTATCGACAAGAATCGGTTGGACCAAGCAGCAATCCGCCTGACGCTCTCGCGCGGACCAACATTTCCCTCTCCCCTTTCCGCTTTCAGCGAGAAAGAGGGAGAGGGCCAGGGTGAGGGGGATGAGACCGCCACCGTCATCCTGTTTCACCGGCCCCTTCCACACGTGACGCCATCCCAACGGCGCAAGGGCATCAGGCTCACCCTCACGACGATTCGCAGGCCGTCACCGCTGACGGGTCCGACGCAAGCCAAAACCCTGAACTATCTGAACAGCCTCTTGGCCAAACGGGAGGCGATGGAACGAGGAACCTTCGACGGGTTGATGGTCACAACGGACGGATACGTAGCCGAATGCTCCATGAGCAACGTGTTTTTCATCAAGAACCGGACCCTGTACACACCGTCATTGGCCTGTGGCATCCTGCCCGGAATTACCCGGAGAGTTGTATTGGATAGCGCCCCGGCCCTAGGGCTTCAACCACGAGAAGGCCGCTACCGTCCGGCATTCCTGTACAAAGCAGATGAATGTTTTCTAACCGGCAGCGGAATCGGCATCCTCCCGGTCCAAGCCATCGACGGACATTCCTTCCCCAAACAAACAGCCCGTTCCCAAGTAGCCGCCATCCAAACCCACTACAATCACCTCCTGAAAGCCCACAGCAGATAAACCGGAACGGATCCAGTGCCCCTGCTTTGTCGTTGCTTTTTTCTGTCATCCCCGGCTTGATCGGGGATCCAGCGTCTCGGTCTTTTGCGTTGAGCTATGACAAAAGTTTGCGGAAACCCTCAATGGTTAACCCGGCGTCCCGGACAATGCGGAACCCCGCTTTCTCCAAAGCACGCACCGCATCCAGATGGTTGACACCCGGAAGCTTGGGCATGATTACACGGCCAGTTCGATTTCTCGGACTTCCGCGTCCTTTAAGAGATCTTCGACCACGCTGAAATATTCGAGGATGGCAGTTTCTATATTCGCGAGGGCCTCAGCTTCGGTTTGGCCTTGGGACCAACACCCAGGCAAGCCAGGCACCGCAACACTGTAGCCTTCGTCAGAGTGGTGCAGGGCAATTTTGTACTTCATGAAGACCTCCTTACGGCTATGCACCAATCATACTGCCAGAACGGCTACGGAGCAAATGTGAATTCCCCGAATAGATCCATT
>JAJDZI010000148.1 GCA_022824735.1 Nitrospirales bacterium | reverse complement strand
CGTGATGAGGTCCCACAGCATGCCGCCGAGTCGCAGCAACGTCAGGTTGAGGGCCGCCACGCCCATGATCAGCACGCCGGCCAAGGCCAGTTGAGAAAGATGCGGCCGGACAAACGGAAGCAGGCGAGAGAATTGACTCATGGCAAGAGCGAATCGTCAGGACCGGCAGGAAAGAAATGCGGGGAAACGCGTAACCATGGGCCGTTGCAGGCTCGAAAACAAATGGGATGATTATGCCATCTGTTCCCCGCCTTTGTAAGGAGGGGCGAGGGGAGGTAGAGAGTATTTCCCTCGCCCACCTGATACTGGAATCGTGAACCTCAGTTCCGCCGACGGGCGAACTTCATGCGTCGGCGAAGTTTTTTATGCTTATGCTTCCGCATTTTTTTTCGTCGTTTTTTAACTACACTCGCCATTCAGACTCCTTCAGTTCTTCCTCAGGCGGAAGCAGAAACGTTTCGTCGACCGGGTTTGACTGACGGCCATGCGACACGCGATCGAAACAGGCATAGGAAGACGCAGAGGTAACACAGCGTCCCGAGCAGTGTCAAGAAACTGCATTGCACGGTTATTTTAAGAACAACGGTTTGGCAAAACGGTCAATATGTTCTTTCAAGGGGGGATGCTTCACGAGGCTATAGGCGGTCACGTCGACTTTGTAGGGCAAGCTGCTTTCATGAAAGCAGGTCCATAAACGGTCAATGGTTTCTTCCTCGAGATCGCCGTAGAGCACCAAATCTATATCCGAATAACTGTTGTAAGACCCTGTTGCCCTGGAGCCAAAGACAGAGACGGACTCAACGGCAGGCGCGAACTTTTCAAGGGTCTCCCTGATCACTTGTAACTGTTTTTCGCTCAGCCCATGATCAAGCATCACCGCCGCCTTTATAGGCCATGGAGAGTGTTTCATATAACTCGGCAAAACAGTTGAGGTACCGGGTTTCTATTTTTTCTATCACGGCGTCGAATTTCTTGACGTCATACGTGTGACTCATTTTATTACGTGCGTCTAAAGCATTCATCCAGTCTTCTCCATTCGATATGAGTTTTGCCGCGACAGCTTCTTTTAATACCGCCCTGGGAGTGATCTGCTCAAACACCACGTTTTGGCTTTCCAAATAATCTTTGATTGTTTTCCAGGCCAATTCCGTACAATATTCAAATCGTTGGATCATCCCTTCTTTCGCTAATTGATCCAACTGACCATCTTGATTCCTTTCTGCTGCTTCTTGTAGTAAAAAATACGCACTTTGAAAATTATCAAACCGATAGTGCCAGCGTTTTTTTTCTTCTGTCATCCCGTTGCCTCAATGCCTGTCATCATCTCATGATTGAGAACATCAATAATCTCGATGAAACAACCATGTTTCCAAACGGAGGCCTTTACCACGTATCGCACACCGTCGCTATAATAGCTCTTCCATAGTCGATGCGGGGAAACTCAGTTCCGATACAATGCGGGAATAGTGTGTTCCTGTCAAAGACTGACTCTTTTTCCTTGAGGAAGTCCGTATTTCCTGCCTTGACCGTAGATACGGCAGGGTCCATACTGTGGTCAAATAGACTGTATCATGCATGGCCCCATGATTCGATCTCGCCTCTCTTTCCTCAGCCTGTCCCTGTTCCTCGTCGTGGTTCTATCGGGGTGCCAGTTCTTCTCCTCGGAAAAGAAAGTTTCCAAAGACCATGAACGGTTTGAGCGAATCGTGCAGGCGGTGGAAACCTTGCGCTCGGCGTATGAACAGCAAAAGTTCGACGCGATTCAAAAATTGATGCTGCCGTTACAAGGGTTTCAGGATCTCGAAGGACAGATCCAACGGGACTTCGACACGTATGCCACCATTTCCCTGAACGTCACGATTGAGCGAATCCACATTCAAAAAGAACGGATCAATGTCAACATACGATGGGAAGGGGCTTGGCAACGTTCTCCCGAAGAAACGCCCGTAATGGACCAGGGTCACGGAGTGTGGGTATGGAACGGCACCAAGGACATTTTGCTGGCGGGCGTAGAAGGCGCAATGCCGTTCGGAAAGGCAGACCGCTAACCCCCGTTTCCTCTTTCCTCACGGTCGAGAGGGCCGACGTGGCCGGCCGTCTCGGCGTCAACCGCGCGTCACGTCCATGAAAAACAGCACCATACAGTATCGTTGGGGGCCGGAGGCCGACTTCCTGGTGATTGGGAGCGGGATCGCCGGCTTGCGGGCCGCGATCGAATTGGGTCGATACGGACGGGTGCTGATCGTGACCAAAGGCAGCCGCCTCGAAAGCAATTCGATCTATGCCCAGGGCGGAGTCGCCGTGGCCCTGAACGCCGAAGACGACGTGAACCTGCATTTTTCCGATACGATCCAGGCCGGACATCAGCTTGGACGGGAAGACGCGGCTCGTGTCCTGGTGGAGGAAGGGCCGACGCGGATCCAGGAACTGATCACCTGGGGCACACAGTTTGATAAGGTCGGCGGGAAATTCGCCTTTACCAAGGAAGGGGCTCACAGCCGGAACCGCGTCCTGCGGGCCCGGGGCGACGCCACGGGCAATGAAATGATCCGCGTTCTGCTGGAACGGGCCCGGCAGCATGAGAACATTCAATGGTTTGATCGTCATTTTACCAAGGACCTGTTAGTCCTGGACGGCCGGTGCTGCGGCGCGGTGGCGGTGAATGAAACCACGGGGGAGGTCAAATTGCTCACGGCCGCCGCCGTGATTCTGACCACCGGGGGCGCAGGCCAGATGTACGCGAGGACCACCAATACGGGCAATGCCACGGGCGACGGCATGGCCATGGCCTACCGGGCGGGCGTGGTACTGGAAGACATGGAGTTCGTCCAGTTTCATCCCACGGCACTGTACCTGCCTTCGAGTCCCCCGTTTCTGTTGTCCGAAGCCATGCGAGGCGAAGGCGGGTTACTGCGCAATCGCAAAGGCGAGTCATTTCTGTCGCGGTATCATCCGGCTGCGGAACTGGCCTCCCGGGATGTTGTTGCCCGGGCGATCTGGTCGGAAATGGCGGCGTCCCGGTCGCGCCACGTGTATTTGGACGTCACGCATTTGGGGAAAGATTTTATCAAGAAACGGTTCCCGACGATCTACCTGACCTGCCTGCGGTTCGACATCGATATCACGGAAGAATGGATTCCGGTTGCTCCAAGCGCTCACTATTTCATGGGCGGCTTGAAAGCCGGGATCGACGGCGAGACCACCTTGCCCGGCCTGCTGGCCGCCGGAGAAACAGCCTGCAACGGGGTCCACGGAGCGAACCGGTTGGCCAGCAATTCGTTGTTGGAAGGGCTGGTCTTCGGCTGTCGCGCCGCCACGTCGGCGGCGTCTCTTCCGGCGGGTCCCAAGCGGGCGCAGCTCAAAAGTCTGGCTGCCCGGTTGGCCGCGGAACCGGCCGGCGCGTTGGACGACAGCGAAAAACTCAGGAACTCCTTGCGCCGGTTGATGTGGACCAAGGTCGGGTTGGTCAGGACCGGCGACTCCTTGATCCAGGCGTTGGCGCAACTCTCCCGGTGGGACCCGCAAATCCAGGTGTCGCTGCACATGCGGTCCGACCTCGAAGTCAGGAACATGGTCCAGGTGGCGCGGTGCGTCACCGAGGCTGCGTTGTGGCGGGAAAACAGTCTGGGGGCACATTACCGGGAGGACTTCCCGGCTTGTCAGGGTCCGGCGTGGAAAACGCACAGCCAAGTGAAACTGGCCGAAATTCCGGACCAGGCCCGGACAACGCGCCAGCATACAGGATAACCCCTCACAAGGATGACAGAAGGGGAGAGTCGGGGATGACAGCAAGGAGATTCTTCGCTAGGCCCTTCGCTTAAGAATGACAAGAAGCGAGGTTCCTCAAATCGAGAATTGGAACACGGGTTGGTTGCCGATCGTTTCGGCCAGGATGCCTTTTTGTTTCAGCGCGGCGAGCACGTCATGCGCCGTGCGGGTAAAGTCTTCGGGGCCGGTGAAGGAGAGATCGGCTTCGATGGAGGAGGGCGTCGTCTCCTGGCTCATGTAAACGGTGAGAACCGGCGCGGGATGCACCAGCGTGCGGATCGCTTCAACAACCTGATCCGCCGGCAGGTTTGTCCTGAGACCGGTCGAAGGCGTGAAAGAGTTGGTGGTTGAAATCAGCAGGACGCCGGTATCGATGAGCAGCCGCGCCACTTCGCCGTAGCGACGGATCATTTCCCGGGCATCGCCTTCCTGCAGGTCGGCGTCGAGCCCGCGGCGCAGGTTTTCCGGATCAAGCATATACACGTGCCGGCCTTCGGCTACGAGCATGGACTCCATTTTTTTGGCCAGGAAGGTTTTGCCCGTGGTATCGGGGCCGATAAGCAGGACCAGCGCCGCGCGGTGGCCGTAGTGCTTGGCGCGGTCCGCCAACGTGACGTCGCCCGTGATCCAGGCGAAATCCCGTTGACGAGCCTCGATCCGCAGGGTCTCTTCACGGTCCGCCACCATCTCGGTGATGATGCCGCCCCCGGACACGTCGTAGTCATCGACCAGGACGAACCGGCCCGTGGTTTCGAAGTCCGTGTACAGGTCAAAGGCGAGCGGAGCCTTCGCCTGGATGGTGACGTCCGCCACCTCGTTGCGCCTCACAACGGTGTTGGTCTGTTGCTGATCCAACGAGAGGTTGTCGGCGTCCACGATGCGATGAATTGCGGCCACGCGGCATTCGACTTCGTGCGTGGCCAACCGGACCAGATAGGATTTTTCCATGTCCAGGGGCCGGCGCCCGAGCCAGAACAAGTTGGCGCGAAAAGTCGTGGAGACGAGCGGCAGGGACCCCTCGTGACTGACGATCTCTCCGCGTTCGACAAAAATCTGTTCGTCCAGGGTGATGCCCAGGGATTGCCCGGCTTGAGCCTGCGTGGGCGGCGGGTCCACGTTGAACGCTTCGAGCGTTTGCACGATTGCGCTTTTGTTCGAGGGCGAAAAGACCACCTGGTCACCCACCTTGAGGCGCCCGGACGCGATGCGTCCCGTCAGGATCCGGCGGGCATCGAATTTGTACACGTCCTGAAGCGGAAACCGCAGGGGCTGTTCGGCTTGTTCGGATTCCGAGGAGAATTGCGCTAGCGATTCCAACACCGTGGGACCGGTGTGCCAGGCCATCTGCGGGCTGGGCGTGGCGATGTTGTCCCCGCGCTTGGCGCTGGCCGGGATCACGAACTGGGGCGTCACGTCGAGTTGCGACAGGAACGCGCGATACTCCTTTTCGATGAGCGCGAACGTCTCCCGGCTGTAATCCACGAGGTCCATTTTGTTCACGACCACGGTCACCTGTTTCACGCCCAGCATCGACAGCAACAGGCCGTGCCGTTTGGATTGATCCTTGACCCCTTCCAGGGCATCGATCAGCAAGAGGGCGGCTTCGGCGCGCGCGGCGCCGGAGATCATGTTTTTCAGGAATTCCTTGTGCCCGGGCGCGTCGATGATGATGTATTGACGTCCGGCCCATTGGAAAAAGGTGCGGGCCGTGTCGATGGTCACGCCCTGCTGCTGTTCTTCCAGGAAGGCGTCGAACAGGAAGGCGTATTCAAATTCCTTGCCCTGTTGTTTGCAGATGGCCTGGATTTTTTCGACCTTGCCTTCCGGCAGGGTGCCCGTGTCCGCGTACAGGCGTCCCAGCAACGTCGATTTGCCGTGGTCCACGCTGCCGACGATGACGATGTTCATCCGGTCACGGACGTCCACGGTCTCCGGTGCATCGGTCTTACATGTAGCCATCTTTTCGGAGTAACTCCATGCCCCGGCCTTCGTCCTGGGCGCGACCGGCGCGTTCGGCCACTTTCGTGGCGCGCAGTTCTTCGATGATTTCATCAACCGTGGACGCGGTGGATTTGATGGGGAAGGTACAGGGCGCGCACCCCAGGCTCCGGTATCGCGTGCCGTCGCCCCGGTTGAGGTACAGGTCCATGAAGGGAATGTTTTCGAGCTTGATGTATTCCCAGATGTTGATTTCCGTCCAGTCCAGCAGGGGATGAATCCGGATATGGGTGTTCGGCGGGAACGAGGTCTTGAATTGATCCCACAGTTCCGGGGGCTGGTCCCGGAAATCCCAATCGTTGTTTTTGTCGCGCGGGGAGAAGTAGCGTTCCTTGGCGCGCGTGCTTTCCTCATCCGCGCGGACGCCCAGGATGATGCCCGTGTACCCTTTCTCCTCCAGCAGGAGTTTAAGCCCGTTCGTCTTGAGCGCGGTGCAGCATTCGACCCGGCCCCGTTCATGGTTCATCCCTTCGGCCAGGGCCTGCTTGTTCTGTCCGACCACCAGGTTGAGGCGCCATTCGCGCGCCAGCCGGTCCCGGTACTCGATCATGGAAGGAATCTTGTAGCTGGTATCCACGTGCAGGAGCGGAAACGGGACGTGCCCGAAGAAGGCCTTGCGGGCCAACCACAAGAGCACCGTGGAGTCCTTCCCCATGGACCAGAGCATGCCCAGGTTGTCGAAGTGTTTATACGCCTCGCGAAAAATATAAACGCTTTGGTCTTCCAGTTGCCGCAAATGTCTCATGCGTGTACGACCTTTTTCTCACTGGCTCCCTCTCCCCCGGAGGGAGAGGGCTGGGGTGAGGGGGGATTCGGGTTTGAGGCGAGGTCCGCCAGTTTTTGCGCGGCCGCGCCGGAGTCCAATGCCCTTTTCGCCAACGGCACGCCTTCGGCGATGGACTGGGCCTTCCCTCCGGCATACAGGAACATGGCGGCGTTGTAGATGACCCAGTCGCGGAATCGATCCCGGGCCTGTCCTGCGCCCTGGTTGCGCAGGACGCGCTGCATCACGTCCGCCTCCTGGGCCGGGAGTTGTTGTGACGCCTGGGAATCCACGGCCATGTGCTGGAACGACCCCGGTGTTAGACGAACGTCCTCGGGTTTGAGCGACAAGGGGGTGACGCGGTTGTCACGCAGTTCGCGCATGGTCGTCAGGGTCGTCATCGAGAGTTCGGGAAATCCTTCAACCCCCTGAAACACCAGGAGCCTGCGCCCGCCAATCATATTCACGACTTCCGGGATTTTTTCGAGGTACGGCGGATGAGCCACACCCACCACTTGCGAGTGCGCCCGCATGGGATTCAGGAGCCGGGCGACCTGATGAAACAGGTTTTGAGCCCCCAGTTGTTCGCGCAATGCCAGGAGCCCGGCCAGGGGAGGGTGATACAGTGCGAGGTCCAGGTACGCGAAGCCTTCCCGTTGCAACACCTCGGCGAGATCGTCTCCTTGTAACGCGGCGGGAATGCCCAATTGCGCCAACACCCGTGGCAGGTCGGAGGCCACCGCGGGATTGTCGATGCCGTGAAACAGGATAGCGGCCCCGGCGGAGGCGGCAACAATGGCTGCGGGCAGGCATACGTGATGCGTATTGTGCTTTTCGGCATAGACCGGCACGTCCACCACGTTGCAACCGTCCGGCGTGGCGACCGGCGCAACGTAGCTACGCGTAGCCGCGGTGAACGAGGCTAATTCCGTCACGCCTTCCAGCTTGATCCGCATGGCCATCAAGAAAGCCCCGGTCTGATAGGGAGTGGCGTTGCCTTCGATCATGGCCCGGGCGGCCTGTTTGGCTTCGTCCCAAGACAGGTCTCTGGCTCCCCGTTGCCCTTTTCCGATTTTGGTGATGAGTTGATGCATCATCGGCGTCTGCGGTGCGTGAAATTCAGTGTGGTGGTTGGTCTAACGTGCTTGTTGTTCGGGAAGATGGTTATTGGTGCAGTCCACATTCGACTTTTTCAGAACGTTGCCATCTCCCTGATCGCGGATCAGCGCCAGGCTGAACGGGTGCCGTGCAGTGTGTGCATCCGATGCTGGGATAGTCCTGGTCATGGAGCGCATTGTACGGCACGTCATGCGTCCTGATGTAGCCCCAGACCTCCTCGGCGGACCACGCCGCCAGGGGATTGAACTTGACGAGGCCGAACTTGGCGTCCCATTCCACCAGGCCCGCGTTGGCGCGCGTCGCCGACTGGTCGCGACGAATGCCGGTGATCCATGCCGCGTAGTTCTTCAAAATTTTGGTCAACGGATCGACCTTTCGGATTTGGCAGCACTGATTCGGTTGCCGGACCCATAACAGGTCTCCGAACTGCTTGGCTTGCTCCGCGGGCGACAGGGCCGGCGCGACGCGAATCACCTGCTCGGGAGCAACCTGGTACCGGTCGATCAGGCGGTCACGCACGGCGTAGGTTTCCGGAAAGAGGAAATCCGTGTCCAGATAAAACAGCGAGGCTTGCGGGTTGAGGCGGTGCATCATGTCCCAGAGCACCACGTCCTCCGCGCCGAAACTGCACGCCAACACGACCCTGGGGAAAAACCGTTCCAAGGCATAAGCCAGGATCTCCTGCGGCGATTGGCCTGCAAAGCGTTGGTTTAACTCCTGAATCGCTTCTGCTGAAAAATTCGCTTGCACGGTTTTTGTCACGTGTTGCTCCTGCTTTCTCTTTCTCCCCCTCACCCCAACCCTCTCCCGCCAGGGGAGAGAGGGCTTCTTGGCCTAACCTTCGACTTTCTCCACCAGCACCTTGAAGTGTTGCTCGTCGGCTTCCAGGGGATCCTCGCCGAGGACCTTGTGGCCGTCATTACGCAGACTCATGGGCACGTTCTTGATGGGTTCTCCGGCGTCCAGCCAGACTTCCAATCGTTCGCCTTCGTCCATCATTTCCAATTTCAGCTTGGTTTTGACGTAATTCAGCGGGCACATGACCCCTCGAAGGTCCAGCACGGTCACGTCCTGCGCCGGTTCCGCCGCGACCGGTTCCGCGACCGCATCCGGGCCTTCTTCGGCGAGTCCGAGCTTGAGATCTTCGCCGACGGCTTCGGTCAATTTCCGGCAATGTTCCACAAACCCTTTGGCAAAGGCCATTTTCTGGTTGGTGAATTCAGCGGAGTTGTCCTTGGTGCCCAGGTCGCTGACGGTCCGGGCCAACCCCCGGTACGTTTGCGGAATGAGCCCGTTCTGCCGGTCGGCGAACTGATCGAATTCCTCCAGCGTGTCGGCATCGGTATTCGGATCGATGCCTTCGGTTACGAGCAGGGCCTTGGCCCCGGCCACCACGGCGCGATAGGACTTGTTGATGGCCATGGCATATTGATGTTTCTCGGCCAGGATGCGGGCTTGATACAGTTCCTGCTCGGCTTCCAGGATTCGATTGTCGATCATCTCGATCGCGCCGCCGGCGCATTCACCGGGTCCGAGGTCTTCGAGCGTGAATTCCGCTTCCGCTTCCCAATCGAAGTAGTACGAGGGGTCGTCGTCAAAGGACGGCAGAATGGAATGCCCGATCAGTTCTTCCTTGAGCGCGTTCTTGCCCGCCCGCTTGAGGAAGGTGTGCAGGCTTTCGCCCTCCTGACGGTCCCGTCGATACACGTCGAGCAAGTGGGACACCGCGGCAGGCACGTTCTTGGCCGGAAGTTTGATCGTCATGTGTCCGACCTCCGCGGTGCCGTTGACCCGTCCCCCGAGATGCAGTTCGTACACCGGGGCGATGTGGTCCCCCACGCGTTTGCCTACCCCGTGCAGCCCGATGGTCGAGATATGATGCTGGGCGCACGAATTATGGCAGCCGCTGATATGGATCGTGGTTCCTTTCAAGTCCTCGGGAACCTGGCCGGGCGGAAAGACTTCGGCCAGGGCGCGGGCGACGCCCTTGGATGAAGTGATGCCCAGGCCGCAGGTATCGGTCCCCGGGCAGGCCACGATGTCCTCGGTTTTGTTCGCGCCGGGTTGTGCCAGCCCGTGGGCGGCCAATTCCTCGTGAAAGGCCTCGAGCTGTTCATCGGCCACCCAGCGAATAATCAGGTTCTGCCCGATCGTGGTGCGCACGTTGCCGTTGGAATAGCGTTCGGCCAAGTCAGCCACGACCAGCATTTGCCCGGCGGTGATGTCGCCCGTCGGCAGTCTCAGCACGGCTGCGGAGAACCCGTCCTGCCGTTGTTTCACCACGTTGGTGCGTCGCCACGTGGCGAACGGCGATGTTCCCTCAGGGTGACCGCCATTGCCGTTGCCGTTACCATTGCCGTTACCTCCATTCTTGGCCGGCATGATGAGGGGAGCCGGGTCGGCATGCGGGAGAAGGTTCATTGGCGGATGCGCGGGCTTGGCGCCGAACATCTCTTCATAGGCTGCTTCCCACCGGCGCTTGAATTCGTCGAACCCCAGTTTCTCGATCACGAACTTCATGCGGGCCTTGCTGCGGTTTTTGCGATTGCCCAGATTGTCGAAGACCTTGATGACGGCTTCGATGGACGGGATCAGGTCATCCATGGGCACGAATTCCCGGAGCAGGTGCGCGATGCGCGGAGCCGCGCCCAATCCGCCGCCGACCACCATGCGGAATCCGATCGTGCCGTCTTCGGCTTCCTTCGCCAGCAAGCCGACGTCGTGGATGGGCGTCAGGGCGCAATCGTGATTGCAGCCGGAAAACGCGATCTTGAATTTGCGCGGCAGGCTCTGGTTGAGCGGATTGCGGAGCAGGTGTCGCGCCACGGTGTTCGCGTAGGGGGTCACGTCAAAGACTTCGCCCTGACAGACGCCGGCCAGGTGACAGGCCGTGACGTTGCGGACGGTGTTGGCGCAGGCTTCGCGTGTGGTGAGTCCCACTTCTTCCAGCTTGCGCATGACCGTGCTGATCTGCGGCAGGGGCACAAAGTGTAATTGAATATCCTGCCGGGTCGTCACGTGACCGACGCCCGTGGCATAGGTCTCGGCCAGTTCGGCGACGCGGCGTACCTGGTTGGACGTCATTCCGCCAAAGGGAATTTTGATGCGCACCATTTGCACGTCCGCCTGCCGTTGGCCGTAGATGCCATATTGCAACCGGAACGGCTTGAAGAGATCCAACGTGACGTCACCGGCCTGTAGCCGTTTGACCTCATCTTCAAACGTTTCGATTTCCTCTTGAATCTCTTGGGGGATGGGAAGGGTCTGAATGTCAGGAAACGTGGTGGAACGGCCCGTGCTCATGATGTGCCTCCGGATGAAATGGGGGATAGGTTCCCAATATCAACGACGTTAAATGTGATACATCGGCGCTTGTTGTTGTTCGAGCTCCGTATATTGTTCAATCAGGGATTGCAGCGTGACCGAACTCAAAATCTCCCGTTCGGCCTGATACACGCGATCCCACAGTCTCGATAATAACGCCTCGCGATGGGGAGGACGCAAGGCCCGCCCGTTCGTGCCGTCCTCCCGGGTCTCCGGCTCGGCTTGACCGTTCATCGTTTCCACGATGGCGGCCACGGATACTTCCGCCGGGGGTTGTCGCAGCACGTATCCTCCCTGCGGTCCCCTGATGCTGTCAACGATGCCGCCTTGCTTCAAGGCGTGCAACACCTGCTCGATAAAACGGGGAGGGATGGTTTGCCTCCTGGCAATTGTCCTGGCCTGCACCGGACCCTCACCGTATCGCAACGCGAGATCCAACGTCGCAAAAATCGCATACGTCACTTTCAACGGGACTTTCAGCATCTCAATTCATACATTTCCGATAGGAATTATAGAATTATAAAAATTCACCCCCGCCGTGTCAATCCCCCATGGAACCTTTTCAGGCATCCCCGACTCTCTCCTCCTGTCATCCCTGTATGTGTTCAGCAATTCGTTGACAATGTTCCCCCTCACCCCAGCCCTCTCCCACAAAGGGGCGAGGGGAGGCATGGCATGGAATTCCCTCTCCCTTGATGGGAGAGGATGAAGGTGAGGGTGAGTCGGGGCAGGCCCCTGTGCCTGCCCTCCACAGAAAGGACAACCACAGGGGGTTGTCCCTACATGCTGTCAACGAATTACTGAACACCTACAATCCTTGTCTTCTCCCCCCTCCTGTCATTCCCGACTCCGATCAGGAATCCAGAGTCTTTGCCTTTATCTGTCATCCTTGACAATATAAGCTGGATCCCCGAGTACAAATGTCGGGGATGGATCCAGCGTCTTTGCTTTTGTCCTGTCTTTGTGAAAAACAACCCTGGATTCTCGC
>JAJDZI010000116.1 GCA_022824735.1 Nitrospirales bacterium | reverse complement strand
GCCATGAACGCATTCAAACTGGAATCGGACTTTTCGCCCAAGGGTGATCAACAACGGGCGATTGGCGCGCTGACCGAGGGGGTGCATGCCGGCAAGCGGCATCAGGTGCTGCTGGGGGTCACGGGGTCGGGCAAGACGTTTACGATGGCGAACGTCATTGCCGCGATCCAGAAGCCGACGTTGGTTGTGGTCCACAATAAGACGTTGGCGGCCCAGTTGTATCAGGAGTTCAAGAGTTTTTTCCCGCACAACGCCGTAGAGTACTTCGTCAGTTATTACGATTATTACCAGCCCGAAGCCTATATTCCCTCCACGGACACCTACATCGCCAAGGATGCCTCGATCAACGATACCATTGACCAGATGCGGCACGCGGCCACGTCGGCCCTGTTGGAGCGCGACGACATCCTGATTGTGGCTTCGGTCTCCTGCATCTACGGCCTGGGCTCGCCGGAGGTCTATCATGGCATGTTGCTGTACCTCGAAGAAGGCATGACCATTCGACGGGACGCCATTCTCGCCAAGCTGGTGGAGATCCAATATTCCCGGAACGACGTCGAGTTGCAGCGCGGCACGTTTCGGGCGCGCGGGGACGTGATCGAGATTTTTCCCGCGGCCTCGGATTCGAATACCGTCCGCGTGGAATTATTCGGAGACGTGGTGGAATCGATTGCGGAAATCGATCCCCTGACCGGCCGGGCGCTCGGGCGTTTGTCCAGGGTGCCCATTTATCCCAAGAGTCATTACGTGATTGCGCCGGATCGATACGACCGGGCCTTGCAGGGCATTGAAGAAGAATTGGAGGAGCGCCTGAACCATTTTCGTCAACGCGATCAACTCCTCGAAGCGCAACGCGTGGAGCAGCGGACCAGGTATGACCTCGAGATGATTCGGGCGATGGGGTATTGCCACGGCATCGAGAATTACTCGCGGCATTTGAGTGGGCGCGCGCCGGGCGAGCCGCCCCCGACGCTGCTGGATTATTTTCCCAAGGATCATCTGTTGATTATCGATGAATCCCACGTGACGGTGCCGCAATTCGGCGGGATGTACGAAGGCGACCATTCACGCAAAAAGACGCTGGTCGATTACGGGTTTCGGTTGCCGTCGGCCATGGATAACCGTCCATTGAAGTTTCAGGAATTCGAACAAACCATGAATCGGGTCATGTACGTGTCGGCCACGCCCGGGCCGTATGAATTGAAGCATGCCGGCCGGAGCGTGGTGGAACAGATTATCCGGCCGACGGGTCTGATGGATCCCGTCATCGAGGTCAAGCCGGCCAAGGGGCAGGTGGACGATTTATTGCAGGAAGTGAAGGCCGTCATTGCCAAGGGGTTCAGGGTGCTGGTCACGACCCTGACGAAGCGCATGGCTGAGGACTTGACGGAATACTACCACGACTTGGGGGTGAAGGTGCGGTATTTGCATTCCGATATCCAGACGCTTGAGCGCGCGGAGATTATTCGCGATCTGCGCCGGGGCGTGTTTGACGTGCTGGTCGGCATCAACCTGCTGCGTGAAGGATTGGATCTTCCCGAAGTGGCGCTTGTCGCCGTGTTGGATGCGGATAAAGAAGGGTTTTTGCGCGGCCACCGGGCCTTGATTCAAACCGCCGGGCGCGCGGCCCGGAACAGCGAGGGCAAAGTCGTGCTGTATGGCGATACCATCACCGATTCCATGCGGGTGACGATCGAAGAGACCGTGCGTCGCCGTCAGATCCAGGCCCGGTACAATCAGGACAATGGGATTACGCCGGAGACTATCAGGAAGCGTATCCACGATCTGGACTATCACGTGGCCGAGGCCGATTACATGGACGTGGGTATTGCCGCGGAAGAGGAGGACGTCTATGCCGCCGGCGTGGAGCAAACCATGGCTGCCCTGGAACAGGAGATGAAGGCGGCGGCCCGGAAGTTGGAATTCGAACGGGCGGCGAAGTTGCGTGACCGGATTCGGGCGTTGCGGCAGCAGGAACTGTTGTTCGGAGAAACGCTACGCTGACGGACTCACGCGAGGACACAACGCAGCCCTGCGCCCGTGCAATAAAGCAGCGGTTCCTTAGATGTTTTTGTAGAGGTACACGCCGAGTAAAATGCCCAGGATTGTGAGCAGGTTGACTTTGAAGAGGAAGCCGAGGGTCACCTTGATCAGAACCAGGTTCAGGGTCAGGGGCGGGTCGATGCCCGGTGTCAGCGATCCTGCAAAAATGGTTTGAATCTGTTCCGAGGGTGAAAAGACGGAGAGGATTTCACCTAATATTCCACCCAGTAAACCACCGATAAAAACAAACCCCAGTAACCTCCAGCCTGTTTTCTTCATAAGCGCGTTCGTTGAAGCCGAAAATTGAGAAGGTGTACTCCCGCAAAATAAGGGAAATTACGCGGAACGTACGGCAATTTCCCATGTAAGTCAAGAAAGCGGCTTTCTTGACAGTCTTTTTGAGTCTTGATTAGACTATGCGAACTTTTTTCGTATTTTCCAATAGTTAGGAGTCTTTCGTGTTTTCGTCTCTCACCGAAAAAATTGACGGTGTTCTCAAAAAACTCCGGGGTACCGGTGTCCTCAAAGAACAGGACGTCATTCAGGCCTTGAAGGAAGTCCGTTTGGCGCTGCTTGAGGCCGACGTCAATTTCCGAGTCGTCAAGGACTTCATCGGCCGCGTGCAGGGAAAAGCCACGGGCAGCATTGTCCTCGAAAGCCTGACGCCGGGGCAGCAGGTCGTCAAAATCGTGTGGGAAGAATTGCGCGACCTCATGGGCCATGAACATTCCGGCCTGTCACTGGCTTCTCAGCCGCCCACGGTCGTGATGATGGTGGGTCTGCAAGGGGCCGGGAAGACGACCACCTGCGGCAAACTCGCCCGTGTATTGACCCAACAGGGAAAGCGCGCGTTACTGGTTGCGGCGGACCCCCGTCGTCCGGCTGCCGCCGAACAGTTGGCGGCCTTGGGCGCCGCCCTGGACGTTCCGGTGCATTGTGCCGACCGGGTGCCGTCAACCCGCGAAGAGGTCGTGCGTTTTTGTTCGGAGGGCGTCCTGCGTGGGCGTGATCACGGTTATGACGTGGTGATCCTGGATACCGGCGGCCGGCTTCACGTTGACGACGCCTTGATGTCGGAACTCGAAGACATCAAAGCCGGCGTGACTCCACAAGAGGTGTTGTTGGTCGCGGACGCGATGACCGGCCAGGAAGCCGTCAACGTGGCGGAACAGTTCGATCAACGTTTGGACGTGACCGGCGTGATCCTGACGAAGATCGAAGGCGACGCGCGAGGCGGTGCCCTGCTTTCAATGCGCGCGGCAATCGGAAAGCCGGTCAAATACCTCGGTGTGGGTGAAAAATCCGATGCCCTGGAGCCTTTTCATCCGGATCGCATGGCCTCCCGGATTCTGGGAATGGGCGACGTGTTGTCGCTGATTGAAAAGGCGCAACAGTCTTTCTCGGAGGAACAGGCCCTGACGCTGCAGAAACGGGCCTCGAGCAATACCCTGACCCTTGAAGATTTTCGTGACCAGATCAAACAGGTCAACAAGTTGGGGTCCATGGAGCAAATTTTGGGGATGTTGCCCGGAGCCGGGAAACTCAAGTCGATGATGAACGCCGGGATGAGCCAGGAACTACCGGAAAAGGAAATGAAGCGAGTCGTCGCGATGATTGATTCGATGACGCCGGCCGAGCGTTCGGATCATACGATCCTGAACGGCAGCCGCAAGAAGCGCGTGGCCAAGGGGAGTGGAACCTCCGTCCAGGAGATCAACCGGCTCATCAAGCAATTTCTGACGGCACGCACTATGTTGAAGTCATTGACCGGGGGAAGGCCCGGAAAACCGGGGAAATTGGGAAAACTCAAGAAGCGGGGAAAATTGATTCGTGCCCTTCAATCTCCTTAGCCCGGTTTTTGCAAACACTCATTTTGCAGGAGGAATAGAGTCGTGGCAGTACATTTACGTTTAACTCGCATGGGCCGGCACAAACGGCCTTTTTACCGGGTGGTGGCCGTGGATTCCAGGGCGCGCCGGGATGGCAAGTACATCGAGATCGTCGGGACGTATGATCCCTTGAAGGACCCGGCTGTGACGAATTTGAAGTCGGACCGGGTGTTGGATTGGCTTCACAAAGGGGCCCAACCCTCCGTGACCGTTCGTACGCTCCTTCGACGCTCGGGAATTTTACAGACGTTCGAGGAATCGAAAAAGACGGCGAACGCCTGATCGTCTTCTTCGATGCAGGGCATCGGGGCCTCGACAAGCATGCGTGTCGGAACCTTGACGGATGAGAGAACCGTGACGTCGCCGGAGCACATGGTCACTGTCGGGAAACTGGTCAAGCCCTTTGGCGTGAGAGGGCAAGCCCGGGTGCTTTCTCTCACGGACGTTCCGAACAGGTTCGAGAATCTCAAGGAAGTCACCCTGGAGTCACCCACGGGCCAAACTCTGGTGACCACGGTGACGGACGTTCATTCGGACGGCCGGTCCTATCTCTTGCGATTCGGGGCGTTCTCGACGCCCGAAGAGGTGGGGACCTATTGCGGGGCGTGGTTGAAAATTCCTCGAACGGAAGTTCCTCCCGCGCCGGATGGTCATCATTACCAGTTTGAGTTAATCGGGTTATCGGTACGGGACGAGTCGGGCTGTGTACTGGGGACGTTGGAGGAAGTGATGACCTTACCGCATCAACACGTATTTGTGGTGCGTGGACCGGACAAGGAGTACCTCTTGCCCGCTTTGCGAAAATGGATCACGTCGGTCGATCCCGCCGGAGGCGTCATGGTCGTCAAGCCGAGCGTGGAATGGGTGGGTCACGATGCAGTGTGACGTGTTCACCTTGTTCCCCGAAATGGTGGAGAACGTCGTCTCGCATTCGATCGTGAAGCGCGCCCAGGACAAGCGGTTGGTGTCGATTCGCATCCACAATATTCGTGATTACAGTGACGACCGGCATCGCGTGGCCGACGATACACCCTACGGGGGCGGGTCCGGCATGATCATGAAGGCCGAGCCTATTTTCCGGGCGGTCGAGGCATTGGGCGAGGACCGGGGCGGCATGCGGATTATCATGCCGTCACCGCAGGGACGGCCGTTCACGCAAGGCCTTGCCGAAGAATTGAGCCGGGAAGCGCGACGGCTGGTGTGGATATGCGGGCACTATGAAGGTATCGATGAACGCGTCCTGCTCCGGCTCGAGCCCGAAGAACTATCGCTTGGCGATTACGTGCTGACCGGCGGAGAACTGCCGGCCATGGTGATGCTCGATGCCGCCGTGCGATTGGTGCCCGGTGTTGTCGGGGATCCTGCGTCGGTGGAGCAGGATTCATTTGTCGAACCCCTGTTGGATTTTCCCCATTACACCAAACCGCAGACGGTGCGCGGATACGGGGTGCCTGACGTCCTGCTTTCAGGTAATCATGAGGCTATTCGGCGGTGGCGTCGAAAAGAGGCCTTGCGAAACACCTATTGGAAGCGACCCGATTTGTTGCAAGGGGAATCGTTGACCCGGGAAGATCAACAATTGCTGTCGGATATTTCCCAGGAGTGTGAATATGAGGGGAGGACTCCCGTGTCCCCCCGTGTGAATGGAGGATACCATCATGAATCGGCTTCAACGGTTAGAGCAAACGTTCCCGACGAACCCGGTACCCGTCTTTGAAATCGGGGACACCGTTCGTGTGCACGTGAAAGTGATCGAAGGTGAAAAAGAACGGGTCCAGGTGTTTGAAGGCGTGGTGATTGCTCGTAAAGGCAAGAAAATCAGTGAGACGTTTACCGTTCGTAAAATCTCGTATGGGGTGGGGGTTGAGCGGATTTTCCCGGTCAACTCGCCCAATATTGCGAAAATCGACGTCATCCGCAAAGGCAAAGTGCGCCGGGCAAAGCTCTACTACCTGCGCGACAAGATAGGGAAGCGGGCCAAAGTCGCTGAGCGGGATTATTTCCGGACGGCCAACAAACCCAAGGCTCCCAAGAACGAACCCGCAGCGACGGCAACCGCGGAGACTCCGGCGGAGGATCCCGCCGAATAATTCGACGTCGTGTGACAGTGACCGATGACGCCATAGGGTTGGGCGCCGCTGGTCCCACGTGCAATCTCGAAGAGGAAGCACGGACCCGTGGCTACCGGCGGGTCGCCGGACTGGACGAGGCCGGTCGTGGACCCCTGGCCGGTCCGGTGGTCGGGGCAGCCGTGATTATGCCTCGCCGGTTTGTCTTGCCAAGTCTCGATGACTCGAAAAACGTGAGTCCCACGGAACGGGAAGAGCTGTTTTCGGTCATCACCGGGTCAGCCGTGGCTTGGGGGATTGGCGTTGCCTCCGAGGCTGAAATTGACTCGCTGAACGTGCTCGGCGCGACGCGGCTGGCTTGGCGGCGAGCCGTGAGCCAATTGCATGCCCCACCGGATTTTTTGTTGATCGATGGGCGCTTGGGGGCTGATTTCGGCATCCCCCATCGATCCGTGGTTCACGGCGACCGGCTTTCGTGTTCCATCGCCGCAGCGTCCATCCTGGCCAAAGTCTTCCGTGACCGGATTATGTGCGAATACCACCAGCGGGATCCCCGGTATCGCTTCCACGTTCATAAGGGGTATCCCACGCCGGAGCATCTCCGGTTACTCCGTCAGTTCGGACCGAGTCCGCTTCACCGGCACAGTTTTGGTCCGGTGCGACGGTGTCTCTTGCGGGAGGGTGCGTGAGTCTCACGCGGCAACTCCTGGGCCGGCAAGCCGAAGCTGCCGCCGAGGGGTTGCTTCGCCGGAAAGGATACCGCATTCTCGAGCGGAACGCGCGGGTCGGTCGCGGCGAGTTGGATATCGTGGCCCGGATGGGAGAGACGTTGGTGTTCGTCGAAGTCAAAGCTCGCCGGACGAATCGTTACGGAGGCGTCGCCTACGCGGTGACGGCGCAAAAGAAGCGTCAACTCATTCAATTGGCTGCCCGCTACCTGGCCCGCCGTCGCTTGGAACGTCAGCCGTGCCGGTTCGACGTGCTTCTCTATGATGCCGGTGATGCTGCGTTCCCCGTGCTTGAACACGTCGAAAACGCCTTCGAGGTGTCCGGCGATGATCGGCGTTGGTAAGCGCGTGAACCGTCACCACAAGGGCCGGGGAACAGGTGGCCGTGCCGAGCCGTTGTCACGATGATTCAGTTGTTCCACGTCTCCAAATTCTATGACCGGTGCGTGGCGCTTGATGATGTCTCGTTTCGGATTGACACGGGCGAATGCGTCATCCTCACGGGACCGAGTGGCGCGGGCAAGACCACCCTGTTGAAGGTGATCTTCGGCGCGGAAATTCCGGATTCGGGTCAGATTCTCGTCCAGAATCGCAACGTCGCCAGGTTACGCGGAGGTGCGATTCCGTACCTGCGGCGCACCATGGGGATCGTGCTGCAGAACTTTCAGTTACTGCCGAAAAAGACCGTCTATGAAAACGTGGTCCTGCCGCTTATCATTCAAGGCGTGAAAAGACGCGAAGCGCGCACACGAGTGATGGACGTCCTGAAGTCCATCGGCATGGAGCGTAAACAGAAGATTCTCACGGGTGTACTCTCGGCCGGCGAACAACAACGCATTTGTATCGCCCGTGCCATCGTGAACAGGCCCGTCCTGTTGTTGGCCGACGAACCGACGGGCAATTTGGATGCGGACTTGACGATAGAAATCGTGGAATTGTTCAGGCGGATTCATGCCGAAGGGACGACGATTCTCCTGGCCACCCACAACGAACGGGTGGTGGAGCAGATGAATGGCCGGGTCGTGCATTTACAGGGAGGTCGAGTCGTGTCTGACACGGAGGCGCCCTCGTGATGCGGCTGCTGCATCTCCTGCGGGAGGCGATGAACAATCTCCGCGTGAATCGCGGAAACGTCCTGATCGGCGTCGTGACGACTGCCTTCACCCTGGTCTGTTTCGGGGTGTTCTTGTTGTTGTACCTGAACCTGAAAAACGTGACGGGAACGCTTCAGGGCGACGTCGAAGTCATCGTCTACCTGGACCCCGGAGCGTCGGAGCAAGTCGTATCCCTGATCCAACAACGTCTTGAGACCGAACCGGCAGTCGTGACGTTGACGTTTGTGTCCAGGGAGCAGGCCCTTCGAGAATTTTCCGAACAATTTCCGGAGGAATCGCTCCTGTTGGAAGAGATGGACGCCAACCCGTTACCCGCGTCCGTGGTCGTCAACTTGTCCCCGCGTTTCCTGGATACCGAATCGCTGAGCGCGTTTGCGGAACGCGCCGAGGAGCTTCCCGGTGTTACCCACGTGGCGTACAGTCAGGACTGGGTCGATACGTTGACGTTGGTGGTCAGTTACTTCGAGTTGGGAGCTGCCGTGATCGGGGTGATTCTGGCCATGGCGACGGTGACGATTATTGCCAATACGATCCGTTTGTCCTTACACACCAGGAAAGAGGAAATTGAGATCCTGCGCCTGATCGGCGCGACGGGAGTCTTTATTGCGATACCCTACGTGATCGAAGGCACGATTCTCGGCGCCTTGGGCGGCGGTCTGTCCCTTGCGTTGTTGAAAGGGGTGTTTGAATTCTTGCGATTGGAACTCAACGCGTCGGGGTGGTTTGTGGGCGTGGAGCATATTCTCCCGGTTTTCCCGCGCCAGGTCTCGTTTCTTTTGGTGATGACCGGTATGCTGTTAGGATGTGGGAGCAGCATGCTCTCGGTTTTCGGCTTGCTGAAGGCGAGAAGCTGATGGAACCGTTGCAATCCGCAACCAGGGGTGAAAAACGTCGCCTTGTGCTCGCGTGCTGCGTCATGCTGTCCTTGGTGTCCCCCGTGGGGTCGTGGGGAGCGTCTCTCCAGGAAAAAATTGAACAGGAAAAACAGACCCTTCAACAACTCAAGCAGGAAATTCGAAAGACGCGGAAACAGCGGGACCGGTCACGAAAGAAACAAGCGGAGGTCTTGCAGGCGATTGAGCGTCTTGATCGCCAGTTGCACAAGGAACGGCAGGAATCGACTTCAATCAGCCGGGAAATCGAACAAATCGACCGGGAACTGGATAAAATTGATGCGCAGTTGACCGGACTTCGATCGAACATGAAAGCGAAACAGGCCGTGATGGGAATCCGGTTGAAACGACTGTATATGGAAGGACGAGCCGGTTGGGTCTCGCCGTTGGCGACCGCGACTTCGTATCCGCAATTTCAACGTCGGTTGCTGTACCTGTCCTCGCTGGCCAAGTGGGAACGCAACGTGGTTGAGGAATACCGGAGCCAGGTGGTTCAACGTGAGCGACTCCATGCCAAACAAGAGAACGTCCGGGAATCCTTGATTGCGCGGAAGAGTCGCATCGCTGAACAATTAAGCGTCATTCGAGACGTGAAGTCCCAAAAGCGCGTGGTGCTGTCGAGTTTGAAAAAAACCACTCGTTCTCAAGAACTCACGTTGCGCACGCTCGATCAGGCTGAAGGCCGAAAGGAAAGCCTGCTCAAAGAATTGGAGCAGCGCAGTCAAATTGCTTCCGGAACAATCAAGAAACGCGCGACGGACGTCTTTCGAAGAGGCGCCTTGTTGTGGCCGGCTGACGGAGACGTGGTGGGCGTGTTCGGCCGGCAAAAGCATCCGACGTTCGGCACGTACGTCCGGAAGAAAGGGATTGAAATCGCCTCAAAGGAAGGGAGCGCCATCAGGGCCGTTTCAGGCGGTCACGTGGTCTATGCGGATTGGCTCAGGGGGTATGGACTTGTTGTGATTATGGATCACGGCAACAATTATTTTACGTTTTACGCCCATGCCTCCACGTTGTTGGTGAAGAAAGGGGAAAGGGTGGCGAAGGGAGACGTGCTTGGGGAAACCGGTTCTTCCGGATTGACCAACAGGAGCATTTTATACTTTGAGTTGAGAAAAGGCACCAAGCCGGTGAATCCATTGCACTGGCTGGCCAAACGGTGAGCGTATCCGGACTTCAATGGTTTTTCATGTGTTGCCAAATAGGAGGCTGACCATACCATCCTTGTCATTCCGAGTAAAGCGAGGAATCTCTCGTTCAACAACCAAAAGCCTCAACGACGAGATCCTTCGCTTCACTCAGGATGACAACGTATGAGATACATCGTGTTCATTATTTTTTTAAAGAGTTAGGACGTCATTATGGAAAAGAAACGCTCTTCATTCACGTGGGGTTCAGGGTTGGTGGTCGTCGGGGCGCTCGTCCTGGGGTTGATGATTGGAAAGGGTGTCGAAAGAACGGGCTATGCCAGTGAATCCTACGAGGAACTCAAAATTTTTGCGGAAGTCTTGACCCAGGTCAAGAAGCATTACGTCGAAGAGGTGCAGACGAACGATCTTGTGCATGGGGCCGTTCGCGGCATGCTCAAAACCTTGGACCCGCATTCTGCGTATATGACCCCGGAGATGTATAAGGAAATGCGGGTGGAAACCAAGGGGGAATTCGAGGGCTTGGGCATTCAGATCGGGATCAAGGACCACCACGTCACCGTCATTGCTCCGATCGAAGGAACGCCGGCTCACGCTGCGGGCATCGAAAGCGGAGACGTGATTTTGAAGGTCGATGAGACCCCGACGAAAGACCTGACGCTGATGGAAGCGGTGCAACGCATGCGGGGACCCAAGGGGACTTCAGTCACGCTGACGGTCAGGCGGGAAGGGGCCCCGGACATGCTGAGCTTCACCCTGGTCCGGGATACGATCAAGATTCAAAGTGTCCGGTCCCGGCTTCTCGATGATCATATTGGCTACGTGCGGATCTCACAGTTCCAGGAATCGACGCCCCGGGATCTCGAAAAAGAATTGGTGAAATTGCACGACGATGGCACGCAAGGCCTCATCCTGGATCTGCGCAATAACCCCGGAGGCCTGTTGTCCGCGGCGGTAGGGGTCTCCGAGCAGTTTTTGCAGCACGATACGTTGGTCGTGTCGGTGAAGGGTCGTGATGGTCGCAAGGATGAGTATCGTTCCAGCCCGCCGATGGATCCTCCCGAATATCCGATGATCGTCCTGGTCAACCAGGGTTCTGCCAGTGCGTCGGAAATCGTGGCGGCCGCCATGCAGGATTGGGGGAAAGCCGTCATCCTGGGTAAGACGACGTTCGGGAAGGGGTCCGTTCAGACGATTCTCCCGTTGTCGGACGAGTCGGGACTTCGGCTGACCACGGCGAAATATTATACGCCCAGCGGCAAGTCGATCCATTCCGTCGGCGTCAAACCGGACATCGTGGTGGAGCCCAAACCGATCACCGTGGATGAAGCACCGGAAGAGTCGCCCTCACCGGAAACGGAAGCCGGTTCGTCATCCGAGTCGGATGCCGACGCGGAGAAGCCGAAGAATCTTGAAGCTGAACTCATGAAAAAGGACGCCCAGCTTCAAAAGGCGATCGAGTTGCTCAAGACCTGGAAAGTCTTCAAGGACCTGCACCCCCTCGAATCGGGAGTCACAGGTTGAGGATAATGGCGGTGCTGGTTTTCACGACGCCGTCCACGCCGCGTATCCGTGAAAGGACCAATTCGTTGAGGCTTTCCAACGTGTCCGCTTCGATCTGAACGACGAGATCAAAGGGGCCGGTGACGGCATCGACTTTCTTGACGAGGGGAATACGGGTGATGGTTTTGTACGCACTCTTCGTGTGATCTCCCGTCACGTCAACCATGATGAATGCGGATACAGCCATTTCTTTCCTCTGGGGGAAGGGCGCGCGCAGCCCTTTCCAGTGATCCTGCGAATGAGTGACCTTATCAAAGGCTTTCCTGCCCGGTCAATCATTCTGCAATTGTGGTAGTGGCCCAGTTTGAATTCTGCCCTTTCCCTCCAAGGCCGGGCCCTCTTTTCTGTCATCCCTGTATGTGTTGACTAATTCGTTGACAGTTTCAGTCGATGGGTTGAGGGGGCGTCATCCGTCAGAACACACCCAAGTTGTCATCCTGAGCTTGTCCTGAGCGAAGCGAAGGACCTGCGAAGGATCTGCTTTTACGGGCGTTTGGTCAAGCAACGACCCGTTCGCTTCGCTCAGGGCAGGCTCCTTGATTCTTCGCCTTCGGCTCAGAATGACAATTCTGGGTGA
>JAJDZI010000094.1 GCA_022824735.1 Nitrospirales bacterium | reverse complement strand
CACGGGCTTGGAACAAATCACCGTTGAAGGCCACTTCAACAGCTTTCCCATGTTCTCTCCCAACGGCAAACGGCTGGTATGGATCTCCGACCGCAACGCCAAAGCACAAAACGAATACAACGTATTCCTCGCCGACTGGGTCCCCTGACTCCCACCCCTGTCATCCTTGACATTTGTAATCGAGGGTCCAGCGTCTTTGTATTTGAGCTTTGTCTTTCTCGGTTTTTCGGAATTGTAGCCGCCGAACTTATCGCGCTTTTTCTCGCAGCATTAGGCATTCGGCGATCTGATCCAGCGCGAATGCCTAATGAAGTTCACTAGGACCTCTACTTGACACCTGTTTCATTGACAGGGAAGCTTACAAACGCTCTAAGGAGAAAGTCCGCTGGTTTTTCAAGATCTACTTAGGTTACGATCCGCTCTAATTACCTTAATTTATTTTTCTGTTTTGAGAGGTTTGATGGTCAGGACCGAACGTTGCAGGATTGCCATATTACCGCATCTTTGCCGGTCAATGTGAGGTTGATCGCTGGTCGAGAGATGAGGAACAACAACAAGATACTGGTCATCCTGATGAACGAGCCGTCCCACGGACTGGCAACGCATGGGCTTTAAATCTTCGATGCCATCAATGCGTTGCCAGTTTTGGGAACAACCAAATGAATCGACCCAGTCGACTAAAACTAATTCCGGGTCGGTTACTTCTTCTTTCTGTTTGGTCTTTGCGTTAGAGCACTCGCCGCCGCGCTTTTTGCTGCAGGCGAGGACTTGGGATTGCGCAGCACTTTGGCTGCTTTGCTGGCAACTTCCTTGGATGTGACTTCTCGATTTGGCATTGTAAGTACTCCTTTTATTTAAAGTTTTTTATCCATTTTGATGGATACACCTTGACAAAGGAGTACACAATGCCTACAATCCCTGTGCCATCGGTGCAGCCCATCAAAGTTTAATGGTGCCTGCCTAGGTAGGTCTCTGGTTGTAGGTAGCCAGGGACCTACCCTTGGTAAGGACCTCGCGTCAGCAGGACGTTTAACGCGAGGGACCTAAAACCTTGACATATTTTGTACCTCCTTTCTTGGAAACCCCCATGGGATAGCCCCCCATGGGGGTTTTTCATACGCAATCCTGCCTTGTTTCAGCCTTTCTGTCAAGATTGTTGTGTTTTTGCTACAAGCTGTGGGTAAAAGTGCGTGGACTTTTTTCGAGTGATTTTTGTGAGGGGGCATTTAAATCAAGTCATTAAGCCCAAATGAAAGAATTTGGACTCTTACTCGCCGATACTGTTTGGAAAGCCTACATGATTGGTGTGATGATTTCGGCCCTTCTTCTGTACGGTATGGTGGTGTGGCAATGCTTCCAAGACGAAGGATTCCTTGGGATTGTTGTATGTACTATATTCAGTCCCATAGCGTTCCTCTTCTCATTTTATAAAGCTGTTTTTTAGTCGTATTTCTTGTATCAGCTATTAAGCCCATAATTTATAACTGCCCAATCGTCTATTTTTTGCCACCTGGCTTTTGCCGCTCTTTTAGCGATCTCTTTTCTTTGCTCTAATGAAAGGCGTTCGGACCTCACCCTCCCACCCTTCAACCCACCAGCGCGAGCAAACTCATTGACCAGCCCAACCTCATATGTGGCCTCTTGCTCGCCAGTGGCAACATCCACAATGAACTTCCCTAACTGGTTCGCGTCACGTGGATGTTTGACTTCTTTCCTCATGGGCATAGTGCGGCATACTTCTCGGGCCTTTGTCTCTATGGTATAAATTCCAACTGACCCACTACCGATTGAACAGCAGGGCTTATGTTGCTACCTGTACACGAACCGAGGCAGTCATTATTAGCATACCCCGGAGGCGGGCGGTAAGGTGGACAAGGTCAACCTGACTCAATTCGGCCGGGCCATGAAGCAGTTAGGGATCGAGATGATCCCGCCTATTCACCGGAGGCCCGCGGGCGGGTGGAACGGGCGTTTGAGACGCACCAAGGCCGGTTGCCGAAAGAACTGGCTCTGACCGATACTACCGCCTGGAGGCGCTATCCAGAACGTGTACCTGCCGGCGTTCAATGTGGAGTTTGCCCATCCGTCTAGGGAAGCTGGCGCGGCCTTTGTGCCGTGTCCGGCCTTGGTCGTCTTGGACGACATCCTGTGTGAGCAGGAAGAATGGACCGTCGGCAAAGACAACTGCGTGCGGCTGGGTGGCCAGATGTTGCAGTTGCCGACCGGCATCGCTATCACTACATCAAGGCCAAGGTGAAAGTGTGTCGTCATACGGACGGGACCGTCAGTGTGTTCCACGACCCGCGGCGGCTGGCCAAGTATGATGAGCATGGCTAGGTCCTGGCCGATCAACTCCCGAATGCTGCCTAATGTCCGCGGCACAGGCGGCGCTGGCATCTCGCCCCTTCCGGTGGGATGCCGCGTGAAGACCAAAGCGGATAATGCATGTGTTACAGAAGCGGACAAATCTATTTGTTGACAACAGCGTTTTGTAGACCGTCCTTGACAGGCCGTTCCGGCCTTTGGCACAATTCTCTTGCGTCTTATCTCATAATTACGCAAACCACAGAATGAAGGCGGGTCTACTCTTCGACTTGACTCTCAAGGATAGGTGTGGTCTGTTGAAGTTAGGGGGCAGGCTATGGAATTTATAACAAATAATTTAACGGCTATTGCTATCATTTTTACCACTTTAGTTAGTTTGATCGGGGCGAGCATCGGGCTTGTTTGGAAGATCGCAATGTGGAAAAAGGGTGCCGATAAAGACCTGAGAGGTTTTTCTAAATTCATAGAAGAAGTGCGCGATGATATTAAGAAAATCCTATGGGCATTACATCCAGATAGTCGGCCTATCGAAAGGAACAGTCCCCTACGCCTTACAGAGTATGGCAAGAAGATGGCGAACGAAATGAAAGCCGATGAAATTCTTGTTCCATACATTTCTCCAGTGGTAGAAGCAGCCAAAGGAAAAACATTGTATGGCATTCAGGAGCAGTGCTTGCAATTTGCCAGACACGATCTGATGGAAAATCTTCGCGCCGCAAATCCCCGGCACGCTGATTCCCTCGAAATGTATGCCTTTCAGAAGGGTATCAATCTCTCCGAAGCCCTAGAAGTTCTAGGTGTTGTTTTAAGAGATAAGGTATTCGATCATCTAAATCTCCAACTTGAGGAGTGAAGAACCCTTCCCACCTCCCCGTCAATTCCGTATGCTGCTCTCCGATCCAGCCTTGCGGATTTTGCCACACAAGTCCCGCCTTCCATATGTTAACGGAGGCATAACATTTCCGAAGAACCATGGATGACCTTCACGCAATTTACAAACGTAAGTTCCCAATACTTCTTCGCGCAGGGGACCGGCTGCGGTCGCTCCTTAAAGAAGTGGTCGCAGGGATTGAAGACAAGAAGCTCGTTCGCGTGGAATTCCGTGACGTCCGCATTAAGGAACTCTCCAGCATACAGCGGAAGGTTGAGAAAAATGGATGGGGCGCAGATGAGGCATTGTGCTGCTGTAGCGATCTCATCGGTGCGCGAGTGGTTTGCAATAATATTAAGGATGTCTACCGATTTGTCGAGCTTTTGAAGAAGGATCTCTCGAGTCCTTTGGACAACATAAAGGTACAAGATTACATCAGAGAGCCTAAGGAGGGTGGGTATAGGACACTCCACGTAAATTTCAATCTGGATCTTGACGCGTATCGATTGAAGCAGGATCTTGTGCCCTGCGAGGTGCAAATCCAATCCCGCCTTCAGGACACGTGGGCCATACTCACGCACGACGACATCTACAAGCAACCGGAGCTTCCTGAAGACCTTCGCGCTCGGGCTAAAGACCTCGCTGAGGTATTGGCATCTGCCGACAAGATCGCAGACGACATCCGTTTAAGGGCGATGCGAGAGGTTCCTTCTCCTGCTCATCCACCGGATATGAGGCGGGTTTCCGCGGAGGGTCTTGTATACAGCTTCAAGGATGTCTTTGGTCGTTCGCCTCATGACTATGTGGTCAGGCTGGCTCTTAACCTCTGTGGTCGCCTCCATATTACCACACTTGAGGAATTTCCCAAGCGTCTCGGTCGGCCAGAATTTCGTGATAGTGTTGCGGAAGCTTACAGATCGATTCTTGGGATGGGTATTGGGAATGAAGATGTCTTTCTGGCAGCACTGTATGCGGTCGCGGAAGGTGACGACAAAGCAATCAGGTGGGCTGAAGAGGAAGCACGTCACGAGTGGCGTCAGATTGAGCAGTCCGCGATGCGCGAAATGCTTAGCTCGTTGCCAGATACCCTCGGAGATCTCATTGAGGAGTTAGAAGACCCACGGGGTGAGCCCGATATCGAAACATGGGCAGATGCCCTTGGGGCAATCCATGCTTGCATGATATGTGGCGAGACTATTGTTCAGCCTTTCTCATTCGCGGAAGCCGTGGTGGAGCACTATGGAGTCTCTGGAGCGGACGCTGACAATGCCCATGAGCGAGTCGAAAACGCCGTGCGATCTTCTGGTGTTGAGATTGGAGGCTACGAAGAGAGAAATCTGTGCGCCTATCATAGTGAGCAGGCGACGAAAGACGACTAGAGTTTACTGAAAACGACTGATATTGTTTGTTTTTTCGATTCCTGTCGACTGTTCTACTAAGATCAAACTCGGAACAGCGATGTTCCCCTGCCATCCCTGTAAAGAAAGTTCACTCTCCTCCTGTACCACCATCAGGGCGGCGCACCAAGCTGCGTTCAATCAGTAGATTGCACATGTTTTCTACGTCGCCGATGACTTCAACATCAGGCATTACCAATGGCCTTTATCCGGATTCACTTTCTTTATGGCCATACCCATGTACAGATGAATTTGGTTCTCTTTGCCGAGAAAAAGACCTGGATCCTCGATTAAGAACATCGAGAATGATAACAAGGAGGCATCCAGCCCGGCAACCTCACACCTCCTATTTTGTGTTACCATGCCGCGCGACGGCGTGTTCAACAACCAGCGAGCGATCTCATGTCTCGATTCAGAACCCTCAGTGCGGGTGCCCTTTCCGGTGGCATCGTTCTTTTTTGTTTGTATCAACTTTCCGAATTGGATTTTCAGACCATTTTACTGGTCCGGGCCCTGCACGATCCGTTCGTGTCACGCTTGGCATACCTCGGCAACCGGCTGGGAGACGGGCTCACGTTGGTGCTCCTGTGCATCGGGCTGTGGGGCGTCGGGTATCTCCGGAAGAACAAGGTGTGGCAGCAGGCCGGGATCGACGGCGTCCTGGCGCATGCCCTGGCCGGAGTCGCCGTCCAGATTTTCAAGCACCTTATCGGACGGCCCCGCCCGCGGTGGACACATCAGGATGCCTTTGAATATGGCCCGTCGTGGCAGGGAGGGCTCGATGCGTTTCCGTCCGGCCATGCCACGGCGTCTTTTTCCGTGGCCGCGGTGCTGGCGCACTATTTTCCCGCATGGAGAGGGCTCTGGTACGGCAGTGCCCTCTTTGTGGGGATGGCCCGGGTGGCGGGCGGTTCCCACTTCCCTACCGACGTGTTGGGCGGGTCGGTTCTGGGTTTCCTGATCGGCTACATGTGGGCGCGCGCGCTCAAGGACTGGCAAGAGAACACGGTGCAGGCGTTGCCGCTGACCCTTCCGTTGTTGATTGGCAGTTGCGCGATGTTCTGGAGCATCTTCAGTCATCCGGTCTCCGGTGGAGTGTCGAACGCCACGTTCTGGGGCGGGCTACTGCTGTTGGTCGCGGGAATCGCCGCCCGGTGGATCATGGCTTGGCAGGAGACCGGGACCGGGCATCGAACGCTGTTGGCTAATAGCGTGATCGCGCTGGGACTGGCAATCAGTACCCAAACCTTGTGGGTCGTTGTCGTGACCCCGTTGGCCTGCCTCGCCTGGTGGTTGAACCATCAACCGGACCGCCAAGCAGTCAAGCCCTCGTGGTGGCTGCGCGAAGCATGGCTCACCAGCGCCTTGGTCGTTGTACTTGTGACATCGCAAAGCCTCCACGGCCTCGTGCCGTAGGAGAACAATGTCGGATGACGCTCCGCTGATCCGACCTACTCTTGCTGAGGCACTACTCTCCTTCCGTCATCCTTGTATGTGTTCACTCATTCGTTGACACATACGCTCATTTTTTCTGCTCTTCCGGAGCGCCCTCAACCATCGGGTCGCGGGACAGGAGCAAAAAACCGAATCGCTGGAGAATCGGCGTAAAAGAATCGACGGGGTGCGGGAGGCGCTCACGCAGGTTGGCCGGCAGAATGACCATGACACGGCCGTCCTTTTTCAGGTGCGGAAAAAATTTCTTATGGTCGCCCGGATTGATGAATTGCACTTTCCGTCCGGCATAAAACGTTAACGACGGCAGCTTGCGCCCATAGTGGATAAGCGTGTCCTGGGGACCAAGGTTGAATCCGGCGATCGTCGCCAATTCCTGGGGCGGGTTGACGAAATATTTCCCAAAGCGCGGCAGGGCAAACAGGATCACGACAAGAAGAAACAGCCCCATCATCCCGGACAACACCCAAAACGCCTGCGGACGGCGGGCTTCCCCACGAACCAGGTGACGAAAGATCGCCACACCCAAGAAGACGAGGACACCCAATACGATCGGCGTGACGCCCACGCCGATCTTTGCCGCGGCCGGAAAGTCTACGGCGATGTGATCCCGTGCGTTGGCATAGATAAGCGGCACGGAACCCAGCGCGATGCTGAACAGGTACCCCGTCACGAGGACGATGCGCGTCGAGACGGTCAGTCCGGCGGGCCAGGCGTTTTTCAGGAAACGGGACCAGAGCACGGCCACCAGCAGGGCAGCCGGCGGATACAGGGGCAGGATGTAATGGGGAAGCCGGGTGGCGGAAAGCGTGAAGAAGAGAAAAATCCCGGAGACCCACAGGGCGCAGAACAGCAACAGGCCGTCTTCGCCGCGCGAGTCGGTCGTGCCCGTCCGAAACGATTTCCACTCCTTGAGCGAGTGCCGGATGGCGGCCGGGAGCAAACCGCTCCACGGGAAAAACCCGAGCAGGAGAACGGGCACATAAAACAGGAGCGTGCCGCCGTGCCCTTCCATGGGGTTCGCAAAGCGGCCGGTGGTATTGGCTTGGGCCGCGGCCACATAGTCCGCGCCGTGGATGGAGAGCATCATCAGGTACCAGGGCGCGGCAACGAGGGCGCAGAGAACCCAGCCGGGCAGCGGCCTGCCTTCCGCGAAATAGCGTGTCCATTGCCGGGTGAGCGTCAGGTACGGCACGACGCCCAACAAGGGAATGAGAATGCCCACCGGTCCTTTGGCCAGCGTGCCCAGCGCCATGCCGAGATAAAACATCCACAGGAATCTCGGGTTTCGATTTGAGTCGCAAAAACCCAGCCAGAAACCGTAAGTCGCCAGTGTAGTGAAAAACACCAGGGCCGGGTCGGTCAGGACCATGCGGTGAATGCCGACGAATTCCACGTTCAACAGGAGAACGAGCGAACCGCAAAACGCCAGGGCCGGTCCCAGCAGGCGATGCAGAAAGAGGTATTGCAGAACGAGCAGCGCAAGACCGAAGATGGCCGACTGCAGCCGGGCCGTGAAGTCGCTCACGCCGAACAGGGCATAGATGGCGGCGGTGATCCAGTACGTCCCCGCGGGTTTGGCGTACCGCGGTTCATAGTTGAGCGTGGGAGAAATCCAATCCCCGGTTTCAAGCATTTCACGCGCGGCGCCGGCATTGCTGCCTTCGTCACGATCGGTCAATCCTACGTCGGCCAGACCGAGCAGGAGCAGCAGGCACCCGCAGACGAGCAGAAACACCAAGTGGAGGGTGCGCGTGGAAAACGGTTGCGATTCGGCCGTGGAGGAATCAGTCACGGGTCGCGCGTTTCCGCTGTTTGTAGATCAGCATCAAATTCCGCAGGTACACCACCGTACCGGTTCCCTGTCCGATAATGAACACCGGGTCGTGACGGTGGATGGCATACGCCAAAACGACCAGGCTGCCGGCCAGGCTCATGTGCCAAAACGCCACCGGAATTTGGCTCTCCGCTTTGCGTTCGGACGCAATCCACTGGACCAGCCAACGGGAAAAGAACAGGGCCTGTCCGAAAAAACCGATGCCCAGCCAGATACCTTCCGCGGTCGTCAGGTTGGCAAAGTAAGCACTGATGCCGGAAAGCAGTTCGCTCATGGGTTAGAACAAAGGGGGTATGAGAAATTCATTGCCTGCATTCGTCCGGGCGTTGTCGAATGCAAGACGGAAGGGGCAATCACAATACTGTGATCCTGACGCGGTCCGGCAGGTCAAGCAACCTTCAAACGCGCTTCCCACAAGTCGTATTCCGCTTGCATGCGGACCCACATCTCTGCACTGGTTCCAAGGGCGGATTCAAGGGCTATGGCAAAAGCCGGTGAAATGCCTCGCCTGCCATTCACAATCTCGTTA
>JAJDZI010000129.1 GCA_022824735.1 Nitrospirales bacterium | reverse complement strand
TCAGCACCGAAGATATTCTTGACCGCATTTTTCAGGACTTTTGTATTGGGAAGTAAGAGGATTTATATGCTTATTCGCACGTCGCGTGTAAGTCCCCGTGCATTGACAGTATATACTCACAATACTACTATGAACAATGCTGTTTAACGAACAAAAGACCGCGCAAATGGCCGTCTGTTTTCTTAAACAACAAGGCGGCAAGATGAACAAGCTGAAGCTCATGAAGCTTTTATATTTGGCTGAACGAGAGTCGCTTCTTCGCCATGGAATGTCTATGACTGGTGATTATGTTGTCTCGATGGACCACGGAATGGTGTTATCAAAGACCCTTGACCTTGCCAGGGAGACCGCCATTGATGCGCACCAGGATGGGTGGTACGCCATGATCGCTCGTAACGGCCAGTACGACCTTGAACTGACATCATCTTCTCACGATACCGAGTTGGACGAATTAAGCCAAGCCGACCGAGCCATTCTGAAAGATGTTTGGGATCGTTTTGGACACATGGACCAATGGACGATCAGAAATCATACGCACACACTTCCAGAATGGAAAAATCCTCATGGCACGTCGATTTCAGTCCCTCCTAAAGAACTGTTAAAAATTCTTGGCTACTCAGAAAGCGAGGCCGAAGAATTAAGCAAACAGAGAGAGAAAGAAGAAATGGTTGATGAAACGTTTCAATCACTCTAACCATGTTTTTCCCTTTCCGACGTGCCACCTTTCTCATCCCCTCCGGTCCCGACGAAGACCTCTCCAGAAAACACCTGTTTGTTGTCCTGACTGATCCCTTTGCTCGTGAAGGGAAGAAGAGCAGCGAAGTCTTGCTTGTCAGTTTTTCAAGTCTGCGAATTCACCATGATCCTTCTTGTATACTCAAGCTAGGCGATCATCCATTTTTTCGCCACGAGAGTTTTGCTGACTACAGTCGTGCGAGGATTGAAGAAGCGGCAAAACTCAGTCACTTTCAGCAACGAGAGCCTGTAACCGAAGAAGTCTTTAGAAGAATTTGCCAAGGACTTGAATCGTCGCCGCATACAGCCCCGAAGATCCTCGCATTTTACAAGGAGGCCTCTGGTCTCTGATGCGTCGAGAGATAGGAGAACGATGATCCAAACGACAATCATGCTGGTCGTGTTTGCAGCCCTTTTCACGGGCAGCTTCGACGCTCGGGCGGACAGCGAAAATCCCTTCGGGTTCGAGACGAACAAACATCCCCTGGAGTATGACTATTGCAAAAAAGAGCCTGGGATATTAAGGGGGCATGGGTATACCTGCAGTTCAGCCCCCAGATCTCACCCGGATCTTGAGGTGTATAAACTGCAATTTGTTGAAGACGTTGGCCTTTGCTTAATTGTCGGGCGCCGGTTTTTAAACGCAGACAACCTCAAGATAAACCTAGGCAACTTCAAGAGTCAGATCGCTAGCAAATACGGGCCTCCGACAGCGGGGTGGAAACAAAGGTTATTTCCTTTTGAATTTCCTAATAAATATGCTTGGGATCCAAAGGCAGGGTTTAAGGGATTAGGTGATGTTAAAGCAATACGCCTAATGCTCGACATAGTAGCCGACAATTTGATGGACGCAGCGGACAATGATTACGAGATCGTGGCAACAGTCCATTTCTGGCTTGTAACTATTGATGCGTGCCAGAAAAAAATTGCCGAAAAAGCGAACAATGCATTTTGAGAGGTTGAGCCACTTAACTATACCAAGTTCCCCATTCGTCATTCCCGACAATATGAACTGGATCCCCGATTAAGGATGTCGGGGACGAATCCAGAGCCTTTGTCTTCATGAACGAAAAAACAAAAACCCTGGATCCTCGATTAAAAATAGCCTGTCCTTGACATTAGTAATCGAGGATCGAGGATGACAGAGTGGTGCGATGCGTCTCATTTTCATCTTTTGGTGTGCAGGCCGCAAGCCTGCATTCGTCATTCCTGCGAAAGCAGGAATCCAGAAAAGTAAAATGATAAAAAAACAGCCGGTGGTCTATATCTTGGCAAGCAAGCGTAACGGTACTCTCTATACAGGAGTTACCGCCGATTTGCTCGGTCGCGTGTGGGAGCATAAAAATGACGCCATAGAGGGGTTCACCAAAAAATACAGCGTGCATAGGTTGGTCTATTTTGAGCAGCGCGAGACTATGCCATCGGCCATCGAACGAGAGAAACAGATCAAAAAATGGAAACGAAAATGGAAGCAGGAGCTTATAGAAGAGTAGAATCCTGCTTGGAAGGATTTGTATGAAAAGGCTATTTTACGGGGTCCTGCTATTGTGGCATCTCCCGTGTTGATTATCGTCTGTGCACCAAGGGATGGAACGGAAAAGAAAACCCCTGGATTCCTGCTTTCGCAGGAATGACGGATTAGGTAAATACACCTATGTCAACCCAACGAGACATTATCGTCATCGGCGGAGGCCACGCCGGGTGTGAGGCCGCTTTAGCTGGGGCCAGGATGGGGTGCCGGGTGCTGCTGCTGACCATTGATCAGGACAGGATCGCGCATATGCCGTGTAATCCCGCGGTGGGCGGGATCGGCAAAGGGCATCTGGTCAAGGAAATCGATGCGCTGGGCGGGGAAATCGGCCGCAACACGGATAAGGCGGGCATTCAATTCCGCATGCTGAATACGCGGAAAGGCCCGGCGGTGCGGGCCACGCGTGTCCAGTGCGACAAGGCCCTGTATCGCCAGGCCATGCAGGATACGCTGGCGCACCAGCCCAACCTTGAGATCGTGTCGGGTACGGCCGATCGCCTGTTGACGAAAGGCGGCGCAATCTGTGGGGTGGTGACGGATTCCGGGGAGACGGTCCACGCGAAGGCGGTCATTATCACGTCCGGCACGTTTTTGAAGGGGTTGATCCATATTGGCATGAGCCACATGCCCGGCGGCCGGGCCGGCGAGGCGCCGGCAGAGCATCTTTCAGATTGCATGCGGGATTTCGGCTTTGAAGTGGGCCGCTTGAAAACCGGCACGCCTCCGCGCCTGCACCGGGATACGATCGATTTCAACGTGATGGGCGAACAGCCCGGCGACGTGCCGCCGCGCCCGTTTTCACTGCGGACGTCGCATATCACGAACCCGCAAATTTCCTGCCATCTCACGTACACCAATGAGCAAACGCATGACATCATCCGCCACAACCTGGACCGGTCTCCGATGTACATGGGAGTGATCGATTCCACCGGGCCGCGGTATTGTCCATCGATCGAGGACAAGGTCGTGCGGTTTCAGGATAAGACTCAACACCAGATTTTCGTGGAACCCGAGGAACTGGATTCCCCATCTTTCTACCCCAATGGGATCTCGACCAGCCTGCCGGTGGACGTGCAAGCCGCTGTTCTGAAGACCATCCCCGGCCTTGAACGCGCCCAAATGCTGAAGCCCGGCTATGCGATCGAATACGATTACTTTCCGCCGTACCAGCTCCATCAAACCCTGGAAACCAAAAACGTGAAGGGACTGTATCATGCGGGCCAGATCAACGGGACCTCAGGGTATGAAGAAGCCGCGGCTCAAGGCATCATGGCCGGGATCAATGCGGCCCTGCAGGTCAAAGAGGAGCCGCCGCTGATCCTTGATCGCTCTCAGGCCTATATCGGCGTGCTGATCGACGATCTCATTACCAAGGACGCCAGGGAGCCGTACCGGATGTTCACCTCGCGGGCGGAATACCGGCTCCTGTTGCGCGAAGACAATGCGGATCAACGCCTGCTGGAAACCGGGCACCGGCTGGGCCTGGTTTCAGACGATATTCATGAAAAATTCCAAGAAAAACAACAGGTTATGGAAAAAGAAAAACATCGCCTGTCTGAGAACCGGATCCCATGGACGCCTGAACAGGTCGAGCGGTGGAGCCGGATAGAGCCAAAATTACCCGATCCCGGAGCCACGCTGGCACAGTTGCTCAAGCGCCCGGAACTGAACTACGCCAGTTTGATGGAGATTGCCGGCGAAGGGGATCAGGTCACCACGGAAATCGGCGAAGCCGTTGAAATTGCAATAAAATATGATGGGTATATCAAGCGGCAACTCGAACAGATTGAAAAATTTCAGAAATTGGAAGGGAAAAATATCCCTGAGACCTTCAGGTATGACCGGGTGACCGGGTTTTCCAACGAGGTTGCCGAAAAGCTGTCAAAAGTCAGGCCTGCCACCGTAGGGCAGGCTTCGAGAATTTCCGGCATGACCCCCGCAGCCATTTCGCTATTGCTTGTGGCCCTGGAACGGTTCCAGCGCTCGGCGAACGTCGCCTAGATATTCTATTCGTTGACAATTTCTGCTTGACCTTAGGGGGAAATCCCTCATCCGGCACACAATACCAACTGGTCATCCTGAGCCGGAGGCGAAGGATCTGCTCTTAAAAGTGTTCGGTGGTTGCAACAGCGAATGTCTTCACTTCAGAGAACAACGAGATTCCTCGCTACGCTCGGAATGACCATGATAGTGTGGTCAGCCCTTAATTCTGTCAACGAATTACTGAACATTTACAGTTCCCGGGTGTTCCACGTGGAACAATCATGAACACAGAACAGCTTGAAGACCTCTTCAGAGAAGGGTTTACGTTCACCGGCATGGCCCATGACCAAGCCGTGATCGACAAATTTGTACTTTATTTACAAGAGGTTATGAAATGGAATGAGAAAACGAACCTCACCGGACACAAGCGGGAAGAGGAGATGATAGGGAACCTGTTTATCGACTCCATGGTCGGTACCAGGGTGTTATCGACGGGCACGGCCTGTTCGATACTGGATATCGGAACCGGAGCAGGGTTTCCCGGGATTCCCATAGGCATCGTCTTTCCGCAACACAACGTTACCCTGCTCGAACCGAATTTGAAGAAAGTGGCGTTTCTGCACCATATAATCGGTTCGCTGGGCTTGGAGAACGCTTGCGTGGAACCGTGTCCGATCGACCAATTTTCAGAGCGACCGGAATTTCATGAAAAATTTGATTGGGCATTCATGAAAGCATTGAGATTCGACGTTGGTTTGGCCTATGTTACGCAGGTACTGTCCGCGTCTGGGAAATGTGTGTGTTTCCGAACCGACGCGCTGCCACCGGATTGTGTGCCAAAAGGGTTCTCCGTGGTCCATGACGTGCCTTACGAATTGCCGTTCGGATTGGGAAAAAGGACCCTCAGTATTGTAGGAAAAGCAGATTCTTCGCTTCGCTCAGAATGACAATTCTGGTGAGACCAGCCCTTCATTTTGTCAACGCCTGTCCTGAGCGTAGCCCCGTAGGGGCGCAGTCGAATGGAATGACTGACCACATAAAAGAATGATTCGGAAATTGTTCCACGTGGAACATTGTGATGAGAGAGCATCGCTCGATGGATAAAATCGTTGCCATAGCGAATCAGAAGGGCGGGGTTGGAAAAACAACGACCTCCGTCAATCTGGCGGCCGGCTTGGCATTGTGTGAACAGAAGGTCCTGCTGGTCGATATGGACCCGCAGGCTAATGCCACCAGCGGGGTTGGCGTCGAGCAACCGGCACGAACGTTGTATGATTGTCTGCTCAAAGACGTTCCGCCGGCCGAATCGATTATGCCCACTGCCGTCTCGCAGTTGGATCTGTTGCCATCCGGACCGGACCTTGCCGGAGCGGAACTCGAATTGGCCGGGGTTGCGCATCGTGAGGAACGATTGAAACAAATTCTCTCAACCATTTCCAATCAGTACGATTTCATCATTCTGGATTGTCCGCCGGCCTTGGGACTCCTGACGGTGAATGCGCTGACAGCGGCACAATCGGTGCTGATCCCGGTTCAGAGTGAATATTATGCCATGGAGGGGTTGGGAAGGCTGACGGAGACGGTCGAGAGGGTACGCGGCAGCTTCAACCGGGACTTGTCGATCGAGGGAATCCTTTTGACGATGTGTGACACCAGGCTCACCCTGTCCAGGCAGGTTTCCGATGAAGTCAGAAAATTTTTCCCTGATAAAGTGTATCGATCGATCATCCCGAGAAACGTGGCCTTGGCCGAGGCCCCGAGTTATGGGCGTCCCGGATTGCTCTACAATTCAGTGTCCATAGGCGCCAAGGCCTATATGGATTTGGCAAAGGAGTTTTTGGCAAATGGAAAAGAAAGCACTGGGTAAAGGCTTGGCAGCCCTTTTGCCGGAGGGTGAGGCGAAGGAGACCGGCCAAACGGTTCACATGATTCCCGTGACGCAGATCCTGCCGAACCAGTATCAGCCCAGAAAAACGTTCGTCGAAGACGAGCTGCGGGAGTTGGTGAAATCCGTCAAGCAGCACGGGATTCTTCAGCCTGTCCTGGTGAGGCGAAAGGGCGAAAACTCCTATGAACTCATTGCAGGGGAGCGGCGGTTCCGCGCGGCTACCTTGGCGCAACTGCCTGCGGTGCCCGCGGTGATCCGAAAATCCAGCGACCAGGAATCTACGATATTATCACTAATTGAAAATATTCAAAGAAGCAATTTGAATCCGGTTGAAGAAGCCAAAGCCTATCGCCAATTGATCGATGAGTTCGGGGTGACTCAGGAAGTCGTGGCCGAGCGGGTCGGGCGCGACCGGGCTTCGGTCGCCAATATCTGTAGAATTCTCGCTTTGCCCACGGACGTTCAGGATATGATCGCTTCCGGACAATTGACATTGGGTCACGCGAAGGTCATTCTGGGCATAAAAAATTCCGAAGACCGCTTGGCCCTGGCGAAGCAAATTGTTCGCGACCAGCTTTCCGTCAGGAAATTGGAACAATTAGTTAAAAAACGGTCGGGGAAGGCGAAATCCCGGCGAACGGCGGGACAATCCCTCCATGCCGACGTGGAAGAACGCCTCCGAAAACATTTGGGGACCAAAGTCGTGATTCGCTCGAAACAGCAAAACGGTGAAGTGATACTCAGTTATTATTCCCAGGAGGATTTGACGAGAATTGTGGACGTTATTTTATCATAACCATCAAACAGGACCTTGGTGGGGAGGCCTATGTCCACGTCCACCCATGTCGCTGAGCCAGGGTCCCGGTAAAGAGAGGGCACTATTATGTGGGGGACATCAGACCAAAATGACAAAAAATGGGAAACGATCCTGGGGGAAGGCACCTACACGTTTCTTGGAAAAGGTGTGGACTTCAAAGGCAAAGCCAAGTTCGACGGCAGCGTCCGGATCGACGGCCAATTCGACGGCCAGATTTTTTCGCATGATAGCCTGGTGATTGGGGAACAGGGAATCGTAAAAGGCGAAATCACCTGCGAAACCCTTATCTGTAGCGGAAAAATTGAAGGAAATATTGTTGCGTCCCAAAAAGTCCAATTACTGAAACCGGCCGTGCTGATCGGGAGCATTCGCACCCCCTCTTTTTCCGTAGAAGAGGGAGTCCTGTACCAGGGCATGTGCGATATGGGTGCCAGCGGAATCGATGTCGTCTCCTCGCAATCGGCCGAGATCGAAGATGTCCGGCATGGTGTCTCAGCCTCCTGAGAACAACGCTCAAGAGGCCTGACACATCATGTCCAAACCAACGGTTCTTCTCGGGATGAGCGGCGGCGTCGATAGCTCAGTCGCAGCGTTATTGCTGACGGAGCAGGGCTATGACGTGCAAGGAGTCACGCTGCAAGTATGGGAACCTGAAGATGAACACGCGGCGGTGTCGAAAAAATGGGAGGAACGTGGTTGTTGCAAAGTCGGCCTGGCCCGGCACGTGGCGGGGCGATTGGGCATTCCGCATGAAGTGGTCGATACCCGCGAGACCTTTCGCAAAAACGTCGTGGACGATTTTATTGCAGGCTATGTGGGTGGGACTACCCCCAATCCGTGCGTGCGATGCAACGAACGGGTGAAGTTCGGACAGTTATACCAACTGGCGAAAGCCCGCGGGATCGACTTTGTGGCTTCCGGGCATTATGCCCGGGTGCTACCAATCGACGAGGGGGTCGGCCTGTTTCGGGGCGCCGATGGCAAAAAGGAGCAATCCTATTTTTTATACAGGCTCCCTGCCGCCTGGCTTCCCCATATCCTGTTTCCCGTGGGCCATCTGCAAAAAGCGGAAGTGTGGGAACGTGCGGAAGAGTTGGACCTGCCGGCCGATGAAATGAAGGAAAGCCAGGAAATCTGTTTTGTCACCCAAGGCGATTATCGCACGTTTTTGATCGAGGAAGCGCCACAGGCTCTCCGTCCGGGCCCGTTTCTCGACCCGGAAGGCCGCAAAATCGGAGAGCATCGCGGCATTGCCTTTTATACGCCCGGGCAACGGAAGGGGTTGGGCATTGCACTGGGCGAACGCCTCTACGTGAAAGAAGTGAACCCCGAAACCAACGCGGTCGTCCTGGGACGGGCGGAAGACCTGTCCCGGCAAACCTGCACGGTTCAGGATGTGAATTGGTTGGCCGGCGGGTTGCCCGAAACCCTGGATCACGTGGACATCAAATACCGCTACGCGTCCCCGTCGGTCTCCGGCCGCATTCGGCAACAAGTCGCAGGAACCCTCTCCATCGAATTCCAGGAACCACAACAAGCCCTGAGCCCCGGCCAGTCGCTCGTCTTGTATCAAAACGACCGCGTCCTAGGTGGCGGAATCATCCAGCCATTCGACCGCCACGGGGTTTCGGTGGTATTACGGGAAACTCCGGAAAGTTCCAACCCTGCCTGCGCTTAAACGCTTCTTCTCCAGGCTAAGGATCGAACACGAGCTCCGGCACCACCACTTCCCAGGTGTCGCATTGCACGCTGTCCTGGTACTGCGGCGCCGATGCTTCGCGGCTCCAGACCACGATGGCGAGAACCGTCGCGGAATTGCACCGCGCCCCCGGTGGAGGTCGAAAGTTGTTGGCAAGCCTCCCAACCACCGTTCCCGACAGGTTCAGCAATTCCCACCGTCCCTGTTCGTTCACCCGCGCCTCCAAAGGATCGCCGGGCGACAGGGCGACAATGGCGCGATGCACCGGATGGCCGGTGTGGTAGCGCCCCGCGAAGCCCAGATCGATCTCTTTCAGACCGGGTCGCCGATATTGGCGGGCAAGCTCCGGGACTTCCGGTAACAGGCCATCGGGAACGCGGTGCAGAACCGAGCGACTGTCCGTAAAGGCATCCTGTAGCGGGTGTGATCCTTCAAAACGCGCGAGGGCAAGGGTTTGCCGGGCTCGGGTCATGGCTACGTAGTAGAGCCGTCGCGGGGCGTCCGGGTCCTCGCCACTGCGAATTTTGTCCCAGCCTCCGTCGAGCACGGCCACGTGGTCGAACTCCAACCCCTTGGCGCGGTGCGCAGTCAACAACAACAGCCCGCGCTGGCGCTGTCGGATCTCTCGCCCCCACTCGGCCAACCACTCAATAAAGTGGGCCACCGGCATTTCCTCACTGCCGGTTTCCAATTCATACTCGTTTACAGCCTCCCGTAGCAGTTCGATCCAGGGATTCGGGGAACTTGCATCCACCCAAGCGCGGAGGGCTGTGACGTCCACCAATTGGGTCTCGCGTTCTCGCAGCCATTCAACAAGCGCCTGTGTTTCACGCAGGCGCCAGAATCTCGGAACGTCTTCGTTTGCCATCTGCACCGGGATACCGTG